>JBPOHH010000348.1:0-2814 GCA_052035765.1 Bacteroidota bacterium | reverse complement strand
TGCATTCGCCCTAGTCGTGCTAGGGTCGGGCGAATGCAATTCGCCCCTACGGTCAACATTCTAATATTCCACAATAATTGTCAGAGAACCTATCTTTTTTGGAGAAATTCGATTAATTCATATCGCGTGTCGCGGCTAACCGGGAGCATGGTGCCGGCGACGGTTGCTTCATAGCCCTGTATCATGTCTAAGTATTGTATCGAGATAAGATACGAACGGTGAATTCTGAAAAACATCTCCGCGGGCAGCATGTCGGCAATATTTTTCATGGAAGTAAGGGAGAGAATTGTCGAATCGGTCGTATGAATTTTCACATATTCGCGGTATGCCTCGACATAAATAATGGAGTCAATTTCTACATTAATAAATCGCGTGTCGGACTTGATGAGGATGAATTCTTTTTCCCGACGCGGCGGCACGGGTGTTCGCGCCTGCAACAGTTGATACGCCTTCATCGCCGCCTGCAAAAAACGGTCGAAAGAAAACGGTTTCACGAGATAATCGACCGCGCTGAGCTCAAAGGCCTCCACGGCATATTCTCTATAGGCAGTCGTAAAAATAAACAGTGGCGGATGCGCGAGCGATTTGATGAATTCCACCCCATTGATTTTGGGCATGGTAATATCCAAAAACACCATATCACACCCTCCCGATTGAATACTCGTCAGCGCGGGAGCAGCAGCACCGAATTCACCGACACATTCGAGCCATTCGATATTCTGCGCGTGATGCCGGATCACCTCCCGTGCGAGAGGTTCATCGTCGATAATCATGTAGGTGTATTTTTGCATAATGCACACTAAGACGTTAGATTGTATATTGTTAAATTCACACTATAGCGTTCGCCCGTATCCCTGATATCGAGCGCAAAGCCATCCGCTCCATACACCGCCTCCAAGCGTTTGCGGGTGTTTTCAATGCCGATTCCGGGTGTGGAATGACCATCCCCGGCTGCGTAGGTATTCTCGATAATGCATTTGAGTCGGCGTTCAGTGATGTCGATCCGCACGCTGACAACGCCGTCATCGGGCCGTGTGCTAAGTCCATGCTTGAAGGCATTTTCGACAAATTGCACCATGACCATCGGCAGAACGTGATAGGTGTCGTGGGTGCCGCTAACCTGCACGTCAATCTTCACATCTTTGTCATAACGTAATTTTTCAAGCTCGACATAATGATAGATAAATTCTATCTCCTTTTGCAGCAATACCATACCTTCAGCGCAATCATAAATCACATATTCCATCAGCTTGGAGAGCCGCAGGATTGAGTCCGGCGTTTTGTCTGACTTCCGAAGCGCGAGCGCATAGAGATTATTGAGGGTATTAAAGTAAAAATGAGGGTTCAACTGCGACTTCAGGAGAGCGAGTTCCATCATTTTTTTCTCCCTCTCCAGTTCCTGAATACTCTGCCGTGCAAAGACTAAGCGTCGAATGATGAGCACAAGCGACATCACCGTCACATGGCGCAATTGCATCCAAATGAAAATACCGATACGTTCGGTGCGGAAGCCGTGTAATTTCAAAATCTCGGGAGTATCGTGGTAGAAAAGATACACAAGACCATTATACGGCCACAAAAGCGGCGCAATAATCAGCACGAGCACCGGGAAATACCACCACACGCGATTTTTCACAAAAAAATACGGCATCAGTACCCGCACATTGAGCAGCAGCACCGGCACGGCAATGATCATTTCAAGGATAAATGCCAGGAATGAACGCTCAATATTATGGTAGCCCGCTTCCAGGCTCGGCACGATAAACAGCGCGATAAAACAAAACAGCGTGAGAATGAGCAAGGCATCCCATTTGTCGAGCCGGAAGTCGAGTTTCATGGTTAGTTCATTGATTATATGTGAATTACAAACACTCTACAATCATCTCTGCTACCTCAATTCCATTACTTTCATGCGGAATAGTCGCGCAGGTAATCACCCGTCCGGCGCCGGAGGCAAGCAAATCACGATACGCATTCCCGGCGAAAACCGCGTGTACTCCTATGCATATCGGTGGCTTCATTCCCGCTTTGAGAATATGCCCGACGGTTTCGATCATCGTGCGTGCGGTGGAGATGATGTCGTCCACGAGAACCGGCGTATAGTCCTTATATTTCTCGACATCCGGTACAGACACTTCGACATCGCGGTCACCATGGCGGATTTTTTCGAGGACAATAGAGGGCGCTCCTGCATTCCGTGCCACCTCGGTTACCCACTGTTCGCTCTCACTGTCGGGTCCTATCAGCAGCGCCTGCGGAATATTCTCCCGTATCCACGCCGAGATAACGCCTGCAGCATGAAGCACATCGCAGGGAACGCTGTAAATCTCCTGCATGGAGTTCCTGCGGTGCAGATGCGGGTCGATGGTAATCAACCGATCGATAGCGCCCGAGAGCAAACGCGCGAAGTACTCAGACGTCACCGCCTCGCCCGGGTTGAAGCGTTTATCCTGCCGCATATACGCCAAGTATGGCGCCACGAGGCAAACGGAAGCAGCGCCCATATCTCTGAGCAATTGACATAAAAATAATAGTGGCAAGAGTTTATCATCCGGCTTGTGGAGCGTACACACGACCACCGCTTCCCGTTCGCGCACATCGCTTTCGATGCGGAGGTACGTCTCGCCATCGGGGAATTGACGGTGGATACAGATGCCGATCTCGGCATGAATTCCGGCGGCACTTTGTTCGGCAAGCGCTTCGTTGCCGGGGAGGGAGAAGATAATTTTTTGTTTCATTGTTTTGTTGTACTACTATTATTACGATGGAGGTTCTGCATTATACTCAAGCATATAAGTGTCGTTTTCTTAGCCC
>JBPOHH010000171.1:0-2038 GCA_052035765.1 Bacteroidota bacterium | reverse complement strand
GTGGAGTTAACGAATCCTAAAAAACGTTAATTGCGCTATGTGCTCTTATCACTGAGATGCTTTTCGTTGTATTTTTGAAGAGTCGGTAAACACAATTATTATCCATTCTTCAAAATACAGCCATGGTCAACAATATACTCTCGCTTCTGCTCTCGTTCCTCGTCGCTCCGCCTCAGCAAAATATTAATTATGATGTGCATGGCGCATATTCCCGCTCAATCAAGAAAATCACCCTCACTCAGGCATCTACAGTATCAGATATCATCCCGCAATATCCTTCGCAGTGGATCAAAGACTATGCATTTGTTGAAGTTATCGTGACTGCCGATGGAAAGACAGCTAAGGCTGCAGGGAAAAACAGCACACTCACTGCTGAACAAAAAAATATTCTGCTTGCTGCAGGCCTGGGTTCTGAAGTCACTATCACCATCGGATACAACGAGAAAAATGCAGTGACCGATAGGATACAAACCGCCACAATGCAATTCGAAGCAACGGTTACTCCCGAAAAAGAAGCGGAGTATAATGGTGGATATCAACAGCTTACACAGTATCTGCAAGAAAATGGAATCAGTAAAATTTCCCCAAAAAGTCCAAAAGATTTCAAGCCCGTGATCGTGAAGTTTACAGTCGATGAACGTGGTGAAATTGCTAACGCTCATGTCGCGAAGTCGTCACAAGATCCAAAAATCGACATGACTCTCCTCCAAGCAATAACAAAAATGCCCAAATGGAAGCCCGCCGAAACAGCAAAAGGCGTGAAAGTAAAGCAGGAATTTCAGTTCAGTGTAAATAATAAGAGCGGCTGTTAAGAGCATAAGAACTTCAAGCTAAAACTAAAACAAGCCCTTGGTAAGTATTTACTTACCAAGGGCTTGCTGTTTGTAGGTGTGTGCTTGTATTCAGAGCTATAATACCACTGATACTCCATAGACCAGACTTGTCATCACGCCTGCTTTCCATTGACCATTTGCTCGGTAGCCGTAGAGTGTGCCGTCGAGACCGCCGCTGAGGGTCACTCTGCTATCGGGTGTCCATTGCAGACCGAGGGTAGTGCGTCCCACCGGCAAACCCTTGGTCGTCGCACCTGCGAAGGATTGCAGATACGGAGTAAAGTCACCTATACTGATGCTTGGTATCGTGGTACGATAGACACTTCCGATGATCGTGGCTTGTTCGGAAATCGTAATCTGCTTGTCAATACCGCCCGTTCTACGCTGTTCATACCGCAGTATTTGCCCTGTACTTACTTCTATGCCTAATGCCTGTTCGTCATCAAGAGAATACAACGCTGTGAGCGCGACTCCGCTTGTGCCCGAGATATCCTGTGCGCCGCGCATTGAGACAGACATAGGTATATCCGGAGGAATATCAAGGAATTGCGGGAGTGTGACGGCGCGCGCAACAGTGCCGTTTCGATCCTGATGATGGGTGTATATGAGGGAATTATCGCTGGGACTGCCGAGAGGTTCTGCCGGCAGTGCTTGATAGAAATGAGATGTTTCTGTATTCTCCGGTAGATTTTCCGCTTGCATTCTGGGTGAAATACCTTCTATAGGACTGCTGAAATCGCGGGATGTCTTGCCGGACAGGAGGACAGGAGAATTCGCATTTCCGGCAAGCGAGGCGCGTGGAGTCAGGAATACGGACGTTGGCGGTGGTGTCGCTGCGGCGGTAAACTGTTGATTTAATACGGCCTGACCTTGCATACCGAACCATACCATTATTCCGCCGAAAATCATTGATACGAGCGCTATAGATGTAAAAGTAAGGAGTTGCGGCGCTGCCGGAGCAAGCATCGGCACATCTGCTGCAAGTGGAATGTCGAGTGCCGAAAAGACATTTTCGCGAATGTTTTCAGGTGGTATCAGCGTGGCGCTATCGGCGGTCGCAGCTTTTTGTATGTCCAATTCCATTCCAAAACTCCGACGTAATTCAGGATTACGGGCGAGCTCGTCAAAGAGCTGATGCTCAAGGTCTTCGGGTAACATTCCGTCCAAGTAGCGGTGAATCATTTCACCATAATTGTACTTCATAA
>JBPOHH010000753.1:0-1509 GCA_052035765.1 Bacteroidota bacterium | reverse complement strand
CATCGTGCGGTAAACCGGCGGTCGCCTCAACTCCTTCGAATTAAACATGATAAAGTTGAGATGTAATAATCTCACAGAATAACGAAAAACGGGGTGAAGAATCTAATTCTTCACCCCGTTTACGTTTCATGTCAGTCGTTTATACCGTAATCATACGCGTTTGTGGTATTACTCCTTACCAACATATTCAATCAAACTCTCCACACTAAAATCACAGATGAACTCTGCCGTGACCGTCGCCATCATCGCTCCAATCTGTTCAGTACACAAATTCCCGATACTTCCCTCATGCGTATGATGCATCAAGCGTGGCGGAATAAACGTTCCATCGGCAATCTGCGCACCTACTGAGCGATACGCCTCCCGAAATGGCACTCCCGCAAGCACCTGATTATTCACGGCTTCCACGCTAAAGAGCAGGTCAAATTTCTCATCGTTGAGAATTTCGGTTTTGACTTCGATATGCTGCAGCATAAACGTACAAATCTCCAGACATTCGGTGAGTTCTTTGATCGCCGGAAAGAGAATTTCCTTTGTTAATTGCATCTCACGGTGATATCCGGACGGGAGGTTAGCTGTCAGCAATGCAAGTTCATTCGGCAATGCCTGCAGGCGATTACACTTCCCACGAAGTAATTCAAAGACATCAGGATTCTTCTTGTGCGGCATGATACTCGAGCCGGTGGTGAGTTCGTCGGCAAAGCCAATAAAACCAAACTGTTGGTTCATGTACAGGCACACATCCATACTGAATTTCCCAAGCGTTGCGGCAATCGAACTCATCGCCATTGCTAGGATTTTTTCCGTTTTGCCGCGCGTCATCTGCGCATACACCACATTGTAATTCAATTCACCAAAACCCAGCAATTCGGTCGTCATCCGGCGGTTGAGCGGGAAGGACGAACCGAACCCCGCCCCGGAACCAAGAGGATTTTTATTAATCACGTTGTAGGCAGCAAGCAGCATTTCCATATCATCGACCAAGCTCTCGGCATACGCACCGAACCATAAGCCAAATGATGACGGCATCGCAAGTTGAAAGTGCGTATAGCCGGGCATGAGGTGGTGTTTGTGTGTCTCACTAAGTAATTGTAATTGCTTGAATAATGCTTCGACATGTGAAACAATACCAAGTGTTTCATTCCGCAGAAAAAGTTTGATATCGACGAGCACCTGATCATTCCGTGAGCGTCCGCTGTGGATTTTCTTGCCGGTATCGCCGATACGTTTCGTAAGAAGCGCTTCGATATGCGAGTGAATATCTTCCTCATCCGGATCGATGGCAAAATTACCGGCCTTGATTTCGTGATAGATTGCAGTTAATTCCCGGCGGATTGCGGCAAATTCCTCACTCGTCAGTAAGCCAATAGAAGTAAGCATTTGCGTATGCGCAAGCGAACCAAGCACATCCCATTCAGCAAGAAGAGTGTCGAATTCCTGATCACGACCAACGGTGAATGATTCGATAAATTCAGGGACAGCAGAAGCGTTTTTTTGCCAGATTTTCAT
>JBPOHH010000595.1:0-1659 GCA_052035765.1 Bacteroidota bacterium | reverse complement strand
CTCCAAGCTTCGTCGCCTTGACCGCATTTTCAATCGTTCCCTTGCCCGAAATCATAATCACCGGAAGCGCCGGATATGTTCTTCGGGCTATAGCAAGTACATCCATTCCAGACATTTGCTGGGAGGTTGTAAACTCAATATCCAACAGCAGTAATGAGATTCCTGCACTATGAGACTCCAAAAATGCGAGTGCATCTTCCGGCACATTGATAATCTCTGTGTGCCAGCCAAGCGCATGAATAATATCGGCGAGCGTCCCGCAGAAATCCGGATTGTCATCGACTAATAGTATTTTCGGTATAGTTGCCATAATTCTCGAAAGTGAGCAAAAATGCTAAGCGTTTTACCACCGTTCCTGAGTGGGAATAATCGTCATCAGCGAATCATATACAGCTCTAAATTCTTTACTACCATACGTTTGATAGTTCGGATTCCAAATTGCACGAGCCGATGAATTTGTCGTCGTATTCGTATATTCTATATAACGTGCCTGCTCTGATCCCGGCGCATGCAAGGTCTGAATCGTGTCAAATGTTCGCAACGTGAGTGTCAGATATTTACAAAACTCCTCAGGTGCTATCGGTTGCACTTGCTTGAGAATCTGTTCTGAAGAGGAAGTTTCACGCAGATACTTCGCACGTTCTGCAATACCGGTAATCTGATAGGCCTTTGTTTCACCGGTTTTGGGATTAAAATCTCCCCAACGGATGACTGTCTCGCGGGTACGCTCGTTCATACAAGCAGCTTTCTTTACCGGTTCCGGCGTCGAACAGCTCGCAAAAATCGCAAGAGCAGCAAAGATGGAGGCCGAAAATCGTTGTATCACGGATTATTCTCCAAAAAAGTCGTCATACGCGTAAGTACTTCTTCCCGTCCAAGGATAGCCATCGTTTCAAACATTCCCGCTCCTACCTGCTTGCCGGTAATCATCAGTCGCAACGGATGAATGACAAATTTAAGTGCTAATTGCTTCGAAGCCACATACTCCTGCACCACATCGTGCAATGCCTGATGTGAAAACTCCGGTAACGCCTCGAATATCTCTACTAACGGCGTAATATTGGCATTCGTCTCGGGCTTCCAGTGTTTGCTTTTGTAATCGTCATCAAATGCTTGCGGACGCGTGAACATGTAATCACCAAACGTCGGCACGTCATGCAGGAAATTAATACGTTCTCTCAGCAGACCAATAATCTGCGCGGCATACTCAACGCTCACCTTCGGATACTCGTATCCATCTAATATTTTGAGTAATTCCGGAGCAAGAGTCGCCGGCTCATAACTTCTGAAATACTGCGAATTCATCCATTCAAGCTTTTTGTAGTCAAATATCGCACCCGCTTTATTCACTTTTTCGAGTGCGAAATGTTCGATTAACTCATTCATTGAATAAATCTCACGTTCGGACGATGGATTCCAGCCACAAAGCGCCACAAAATTTACGAGCGCTTCAGGGAAAAACCCTTTATTTTTGAAATCATCGACAAACACATCGCCATGCCGCTTCGACATCTTTGTTTTATCGGGATTAAGCAACAGCGGTACATGTGCAAATTTCGGAGATTCCCACCCAAATGCCTGATACAACAGCACATGCTTCGGTGTCGATGGCAGCCATTCTTCTGCACGTATGACATGTGAGATCTGCATCAAATGGTC
>JBPOHH010000403.1:0-2327 GCA_052035765.1 Bacteroidota bacterium | reverse complement strand
GGTGTTACTTGGAATTTGATAATTGACAAAGTAACTGGGCTAAAATATATTTGGCAAAATATTCCTCCAACGATGAGTGAGAAGTGTTTGATTAAAGTTACCCAAAATCTCTACGGAATCAATGATGCTATCGAGCCGGATATTGAATGGCAAAAAACAATAGGAGGCAGTGATGATGATATAGCACATGCAGTTGAACAAACAAGCGACAGCGGGTATATTATTGCAGGGTGGACTAATTCGAATGATGGTGACTTTATAGGGAATAAGGGCTCTGAAGATTTCGGGATTGTGAAACTATCACAATTTGGAGCTATTGAATGGCATAAATCACTTGGCGGAAGCGAGCCGGACCGAGCATTTGCTATAAAGCAAACATACGACGGCGGGTATATTGTGGCAGGACAAACACGTTCAAAAGATGGAGATGTATTAACAAGAAAATATGGTGATGCCAGTTATTGGATCGTGAAATTGAGTTATTCTGGTATAATTGAATGGCAAAAGATATTTGGCGGAGCAAGGTGGGATTATCCATATGCCATCGTACAAACTAAGGATAGTGGATACATTATTGCAGGTTACACTGAATCATACGACGGGGACGTAATAGGTCGTACTCGATACAATGTTGATAATAAGGATGTTTGGATCGTTAAGATTACATCGGCAGGTATCATCGAATGGCAAACGTCACTTGGTGGAAGTGATGAAGACATGGCAGAATCAATTCAGCAAACCAGTGATGGTGGATACATAGTTGCCGGTCATACAGTATCTGCCGATTTTGATGTTAGTGTAAATAAAGGCAGTTCCGATTATTGGGTTGTAAAGATAAACAGTGCGGGAACAATAGAATGGGAAAAAACCTTTGGAGGCTCTCAATATGATATTGCAAAATCAATTTGTCAGACTACTGATGGAGGATACATAGTTGCCGGGAATACGGAATCAACAGATGGAGATATAACTGAGAACAACGGTAAATCAGTTTGTTGGATTGTGAAACTATCGTCAATAGGATCTATCGAATGGCAAAAAACGTTTAAAGGTAAGGTTTATGGTCCTAAGTGGGATGGTTTATCAGAATCTATTCAACAGACATCAGATAATGGATTTATCATTTCCGAAACTATAGCAACAAGTATAAATGGTGTTGACGATCAACAAGACTATTGGATCTTGAAACTAAATTCGAGCGGTGAGTTAAAATGGCAAAAGACGTTTGGAGGAAGTAAAGAAGAGCAAGCACATTGCATTAGGCACACAAAAGATGGTGGGTATATTGTAGTTGGTAGTACTACTTCTCCTGACGGTGATGTCACGGGCTTTAAAGGCGGTTTACTATGGGGTGATTTTTGGGTAGTAAAACTGCGTGGGAAACCAGTAAATTATCAAAAAACTGATATCTCAGACATGACATTTTCAATTATCAACGACACCGCCCGCACCACAATCATAGCCCAAGACATCACCGCACAAGCCGGTGAAAAAGTACATCTCACCCTCAAGCTCCAAAAATCAACTGGTATGGAAATAGTCGGCGCGCCAACCGAATGGTACGCCCGTATCCATTACAACAAATCAATACTCTTTAATGAACAGACCGGAAATGTATGTCGCGGTACGACAGACAGTTGCGCGCTGGAGCTTTCAGGTGTGTATGATCCAAAAACGGATGAATTAATCTCGATTCCGTGCATTACAACGCTTGGCAATACCGACCGCTCGACAATTGTCATTGATACATTTCTTTGGATGAACAGTGCAATTCTGACCGAAGTATCCACACAAAATGGAACGATTACTTTGAATGGTGTGTGTGAAGATGGCGGCGTTCGCTTATTCATTCCTGCGAAGAATTCCACCACTCTTTCAACTCGTCCGAATCCTGCACAAGATAATTTGGAAATACACTACGGTCTCCGTGAACCATTAACAGTGACATTAGAATTGCTTACCATGACCGGACAAGTCGTGCAGACAATTCTCAGCAATCAAACACAAGTGCTAGGACAATACACACTTACCAGTGACTTGAGTTTATTGGGAAATGGAGTCTATATGCTACGAATGCGGACGAATAAGGAGATGCTGACGACGAGGGTGGATGTGGTAAAGTGATAGCCGTCTTCCCGAGCCCCTCGCTTCTTAGCGAGCGGCTCGGTGCAGCCGTCCAAACCGAGCAGCCACGCCAAACTAACCCAAACACCGAGGGCATCGCTCGGAAGCGATACTCTCGGGAGGAGAACCGAGCCGATCGCCAAGAAGCGAGGGGCTCGGAAGAATAACATATACTATAACTTCATACTATGAAATATCTTTTT
>JBPOHH010000191.1:0-4188 GCA_052035765.1 Bacteroidota bacterium | reverse complement strand
AGTCATTCGTAAGTGTATATTGTCCTGCTGCTTGCGCTTGATTATTCACAATCGTCTGCACGACTTGCCCGGTTATATTCAGTAATTCCAAAGTGACGGTCAGCGGTTCGCGCAGACCATACTGAATCTGCAACTTATCCTGCGCAGGATTCGGCCGCGTAGTAAGGGAAGTACTGTTTTGGGCGGGAATGAATAATCGTACACCGCCATCTTCGCAGACACCGGTGATTTTAACAGTACCGTTTTGCGTGGCAACGTCGGTTACAATTCCACTATTCGTCCATTTGAATTCATCAAGTACGATGGAGGAGTGGTCGGTATTCCCAAGCGTCGCGATGCAGGAGAGTGAGATCAATTCATCCGTTTTCGGATTATACACACCTGTGAGTTCCAGAACGCAACTATCTGTTGTACCTGGACATACATTGTTTGTCTGTTCGTTAAAAAGAATGGACTTGTTGTAATGGATGCGGGCGTACCAGTCGGTTGGTGCGCCGATAGCTTGCATGCCGCTCGATTTGAGGAGCTTGAGGGAGAGATTTACTTTTTCACCTGCTTGGGCGGAGATGTCCTGGACTATGATGGTAGTGCGCGCGGTGTCGAAACTATTAAACAACCCTTCACCAAAAAGTTGAACCTGTGATGGACTACCAACCCCGTTATAATGAAACCTCAGAAATCCACTCGTTCGCCCTACATTGTTTGGAAGGAAACGAAGGTCCATCTTGTAGGTCTCGTTGGGTAGTAAATCAAAGGAAACCAAACCAGAAATAGCAGAAAAACTAGTTTTACCGGTTGACTGAAAGTCTGTATTGGTAATCTTTACCGTAGAACCCCCAACATTTTTAATGGTCAAGACCTGAAAACTATCCCGGGCTCTTCCCACGTTGATTTTGCCGAAATCTACATTTTGAGTCGTTAAAGATAACGGTGGCTCGACGCCCTGTCCGATGATTTTTATCCTATCGGTAAAATCTTGAATTGTAGTTCGTATCGTAGCAGCCGCACTTCTGTTGCCAACGGCATTTGGATTAAACCCAAACATAACATCTCTGCATTCATTAGAACCTAGATAAAAATCGCCTGCACCACGTGGGATAGAAAAATCTTTCACATCTCCGGAACTTACTTCGATACCAAGTACATGTAACGGAACACTACCCGTATTACAGATGATAGCCTGTATGGTGGTATCTTTCGTATCCCCGACGAGCACTTTCCCCATATTGATATCGAGGTTTTGAAGAGTGGGCTTAGGCTCAATTATTGAAAATACAGCATCGGATTCGTCTTCCTGTATGGCAGGATCTATAATGATATTCCACGTCAGTACAGACTGAAACTTTGGACTACCGGCAGTCGCTATCCTTCTTCCGTCCGGGCTCCAGTGTACATCATTAAAAATGCGAGAGGGTATACTACCATGAAATTGGTCTTTTAGGTCATACAGTATGGCTCCGGTCAGGGTGTTAAATACAGCTCCCCAAGGATCGCCGATGACTGCTAATTTCGTTCCATCCGGACTCCAGCGTATCGTAGATATGTAAGAATAATAGTCTGCTAACTTTGTGGTAATATTCCCGGTTGATACTTCGATAATGGAACCGGCATCCGTTACTCTGCGGCTGTCAGGACTCCAATGAATAAAACCGCCACTAGCATTGAACGTCCTGATTTGAGTACCATCTTTAGAATTGCAAATCAGAGTAGTGCCCGATATTCCAACCGCTAGCTTCGTTCCGTCAGGACTCCAAGACACACACTGATAGCATTGTATCGATGGCTTGGAATAGAGTTGTTTGCCGGTTGTAGCATCCCATACAATCAAAGAATTATCTAAACCGGTTGTTAAGATTGTTGAACCATCTGAGTTCCAACTTACCATTCTAACCCAACTGGTGTGCCCTAGTAAGGTGAATAGTTTTACGCCTGTTCTTACATCCCAAATTATCGCTGTATTATCATGACTGCCTGTAACGACTTTTGTACCGTCCGGACTCCAGCATATTGATTCGATTACACCGGTATGTCCAGATAAAGTAAAAAGGATAGTACCTTTGAATGCATCCCATATAATCGCTGTTTTATCCCAACTTGCTGTTGCAAATTTTTTACCGTCCGGACTCCATTTACCGTAAACAATATTTGAATGTCCTTGCAATGTTGTGATAAAATTACCGCTCGACGCATCCCACAGTATTACCTGAGGATTAGAGCTAAGAGATGCAATTCTGCTGCCATCCGGGCTCCAAGACACGCTATTAGCAGTACCTTCATGCCCTTTGAGCTTGTAGATTATTTTTCCTGTGAGAGCATCCCAGACAATGGCTGATCTGTCATCGCTGACGGTGACGACTTTAGTATCATCGCGACTCCAACGAATTCCCCAAACTACTTCTGTATGTGCGCTAAGAGTAAAAAGCAATGTACCGGTAACAGCATCCCAAATATACGATCTACCATCAGTACTTGTCGATGCTAGTTTGTTGCCATCAAAGCTCCAGCATACATCAAAAATCCAATAACTCGTTGCTTTAAGCACAAATATGGTTGCACCACTTTGAGTGTTCCATATTCTAATTGTACTATCAATGCCACATGTTGCAATCTTTGTATCATCCGGACTCCACATCACTTTTGAGATAGAATTTGAATGTCCGGTGAGCGTGTGTATTTTGGCACCACTCACGGCATCCCAAATGATAGCAAGATTAGCACCCGCCGTTGCGATGGTTCTGCAGTCTTTACTCCAACTCACACTACTGATTTGAGAGGAGTGTCCGGTTAATGTCGTTATGATGGTTCCGGTTGATACATCCCAAACATTTGCTGTATTATCGTAACATGTGGTGACTATTTTTGTGCCATCCGGACTCCATTCTGCCAACGTAACAGTACTTTTACTATAAAATTGTCTCCATACTTTACCGGTTGTGATATCCCAAACAACCGGTGAATTATCCTGTGCTGCAGAGACAAGTTTGGTACCATCAAAATTCCACCGTAGCGAAGTTATGGTCTTGCTGTGAAATTTTAAAGTGTAAATAATATTACCTGTTAGGGCATCCCAGACTATAGCATCGAGATCCTTAATTCCGGCTATTTTACTTCCATCCGGACTCCATGATAGAGTACTCATATCGCCTATACCTCCTTCCAGGCTTAAAAGGTTTAGTCCGCTCGTGGGATCCCATATAATCACATTATCACCACCGGTAATAAATTTTGATCCATCAGGACTCCAGCAAACACCTTTTACCGGATTATAATGCGCTGTTAAATTGTATTGAATAGTACCCGGCTTTCTACTTTGGAAGGTAGAATTTGTAGTACCATTGAGTAGTGTAACCTTAATTTTACATTCAAAGCTTTCGGGGCGAGGGATGTTTTTCCATACATACCTCAAGCCGACACCTTTGGTTGTAAGTACTTTCCATGAAGAACCATTATCAATAGAATATTCAATTTGGACAGTATCAGAGGGAGACACTCCTTCCCACGTAATAATAGAATCACCACCGGCAACATATTTTTCACCTCCATTCGGACGAAGTACTTTCAACGTCGGCACTTTAATCCCTTGGTTAATATCACCTCCACTAGTGCTGAAGTTAGCAGAACATAGGTTTGTTGTAATTTCAAACGTAGCAAAACTAATATTCGAATCCGTCGGAGAATATCGCAGGGTAATGTCTTTACTCGTGTTTTTGGGTATCAACATTGGAAACGATACATTGACAACTGAATACAAAGAAAGACCAATTATCTGATTTATACCTTGTATTTCAAAATCTGTATTGACAGCGGTAATTGTAATAGTGGTATCCTTTGTCGGCTTTGGCAGAATATTCCCAAAAATGATGGAGTTGGGTCTAACGTGAAGGTATGCAATTTCAGAATTGAGTAATGGATATCTAGCTGTTGATCTTTGTGATTGCCATTCCATTACTACGTTTGATTTCAGACCGCATCCTGCTTGGCCTATCCATGAAATATCACAAGGAATATTATGCTCTCGACGTTCAATTTCATCAAAGATATTTGTAATCTCCGTTTCTGATTTTACATATTCGAATACTTTTCCACCGGTTTGAGTGGCAACTTGAGTAAATAGTCCGGAATAATCATTGGTGCCCAATAAAATGGTGTATACAGAAATATTCTGAGCCGCAGCATCTTGAAAGAGTT
>JBPOHH010000656.1:0-2272 GCA_052035765.1 Bacteroidota bacterium | reverse complement strand
CAATCTCGCTCCGTCGCTGATGATCCAAATCGACGATTATCTTCATCATGGTACGAAAGACACGGTACAGATTCTCACCGAAATACCTGCTGATGAATTAACTGATGAGCATAAAAAACAAATACTTGCATTGTTTTTTCTTTGCAATCAAGAACTCATGACCCTTCCCTACGAACGCTACCGCACACTCCATGAGCGTGCTTCGCGCCCGGAGATTGCGATCGCTGAATTCACCGCACAAGACTGGCGCGACCTCCAAACATGGTACAATCTCACCTGGATTGGTCATCTTTCACGAGCCGACGAGCGTGTGCAGAACTTCTTCGCAAAAGGAATGAATTTTACGGAAACCGAGAAACTCACGGTTCTAAAAATCCACCAAGAAATCATGGCTCGTATCCTGCCGGAAATGAAAGAATTACGCAATTCCGGGCAAATCGAAATCAGCGTCACACCGATGTATCACCCCATCTCCCCACTGCTGATTTCGAATACATCTGCACGCGAAGCTATGCCTACTTGCATCCTTCCCGAAAAGCAATTTGACGGCAAGGACGATGCCACGATTCATATCCTGCGGGCGCAGGAGTATTATACAGCAACTTTTGGTGAATTACCAGATGGTATCTGGCCGTCTGAGGGTTCGATAAGTATGGCATCACTCGAACTGATGGTCCAAAATGGAATCTCATGGGCTGCAAGTGATGAAGATGTTCTATGGGCGAGCACCCGCGACCATCATTGGACGGATAAATTCTTCCCGCGAACGGTGCGTACGCCAAGCGGAGATATTTCGATGCTCTTTCGCGATCATGCGCTTTCGGATGCGATAGGATTCGTCTATTCACGGTGGGATACCGGTCATGCAGCGGATGACTTTTGCCGGCGTTTGCGGGAAATTCGTGCAGGAATTGTCGAACGATATGGCGAGCTTGCTCTTACCCATGCTGTTGTTCCCGTGATCTTAGACGGAGAAAATTGCTGGGAATACTACTTTCAGAATGGTGCGTTTTTTCTACGCTCACTCTACTCGCGACTTTCAAACGAAGAATTTAAGACCGTCACCTGCCACGAAGCTACCCTTCATCATGCAGATTACTTGCCTGCACTTACCTCCATTCGTGCCGGCTCGTGGATCAATGCGAATTTTAAAATATGGATCGGTCATGCTGAAGATAATGCTGCATGGTCGATGCTCGCCGAAGCACGAACGGCGGTGATGACAATGAAGCAACATGCTGATTTTACAGCAGCTTTTGAACATATCCTCATCGCCGAAGGTTCGGACTGGTGCTGGTGGTACGGCGATGATCACGTCTCAGCGAATCAACGTCAATTTGATGAACTCTTCCGTTGGAATATTGAACAGGCATACCGCACAGTGGGTCTTCTACCGCCGGATGCTGTATTTCGCTCAATCCTCGGGATTGCCACAGAATCGTCGTGGAGTGATGCACATCTATTCGAACCGGAAAGAACTGCCTCGGCGATGCATTCAATTGGTGATGTAGTGCGTAAAATTCTCTTTCGTAAGAAAAATATAACGCTTGAAGTACGTATTGATCTATCGCGCGATCTCTTAGAAAATGAACGAATTACACTCACCGTTCAGAATCAGTTTACGCTTGAAATTCACTCTACTTCTGTCACATTTCACGGTTCAACTCCACTCCACATGCCTCCTGTGTCCGTGGTTAGAAGTGATAATTATCTGGATATTACCCTCGAAGTAGCCGGAAATGGAGCAACGGAATTTTTCATAAGCTTTACTTCTCCTGAAAAAACTACATTCTATCCCGGCATGTCGAATTTTACTGTATAACATACATGGATTTCAACGTGAAACGGCAGTGAACACCACAATCAGCAGGTAATCAGCGAGGAACATAACAATCATAACAAATCAGCGTACCATCACGCAAAGTACGCATCATTACCAAGCACTTACCATTTCCACTTAAACAAAAAGGGACTCACCAATCGTGAGTCCCTTTTTACATTGCACCGGATGCTTCAATGCGCTATACTTCTTCCGGCTTCATCATTTCGCTAACGCTTTTCATTTCTTCTTTGGCGCGCTCACGTTTTGCTTTTTTCAGGTATTTGAAAATTGCGACAAAGAAGCCGCCGACCATTGCGATGACGCCGAACCACACGAGATTAATCAGTGGTTTAATAGATACTTCCGCTGCGAACACTTCCTGAACCGGAGCGACCGGCTTGGTTGTATCGCGGAAGCTAAAGACTGCTTCCGACTCTTGTAAGCTCTTTT
>JBPOHH010000747.1:0-2677 GCA_052035765.1 Bacteroidota bacterium | reverse complement strand
ATTTTTTTATACCTATAATCAAATATTTCTTTTAATTGTCGCTTGACCATCACGGCGTTCACTGTGCGACCGAGGACACCGAAGGGGAGCTTGTAATGCACGAGATCCTCCATTTCTACACCGCCGTCAATTTCCCGTAAAAAATGCTTGTGATGCCAGAACGCGTACGGACCAAAGCGCTGTTCATCGACGAAATAATGAGGTTCGTGAACATGTGTAATCTCCGTAACCCATTGAATAGGCAGCTTCATCACGGGACGCACGATATAGGAAATAATCAATCCGGCGTACATTTTCTCCGGCAGGAATTCGGAGGTAATATGGAAGCCCATATAATCCGGCGTAATTACTTTCAGATTATGCGGCGACGAGAGAAAGTCCCATGCTTTCTCGATGCTGATCGGCGCGCGTTGAATTCTGTGTAGGGTATGGAGCATGATACATAGTAGGTTCTTAACAATCTTTATGGTCTGGTCTTAATCTTCCCATCGTAGGGGCGAATTGCATTCGCCCAAACCCAAGCACGACTGGGGCGAATGCGATTCGCCCCTACGAACTATTTTCTACGTTCCACAAAAAATGCCAGAAAAATAAATTATTGTAATTAATTGATACAGCGTCAGTTATTCCTTCGCTTTTTTGGGAAGAATCGTCGTAAATTTCGTAAAACTCACATCCGGCGCGCGCTTGACAGGAATTCGGATATAGCCGCCATTGAGCCATAATTGCAATTGATTGGTATAATGCGCGCTGAGCGGTTCACCCGAATTTCCACCTGCGAGAACGGTGTAAATCACCGTGTCCCGCATGTCGGCAATCATCCGCATCGATGCGCCGATGATCTGTTCCTGCGGCGCAAAATAATGATATTCCCCGCAATTAAGCGTGGAATTATTCCCGCCGGTCGGGACCGGACCCTGCGTGACAATTTCCTTCATATAAGGATTCTTACTAAACAGATGCTTGAGCGTAAGTTGGTGAATATCACCGTATTTCCACGAGGCGATCGGCGTAGAACCGTAGCGCGCCTCAAGCGAACGTACCGCAAGCACGAAGCTCCGGAAGACAATTTCGTCCTTCGATTCGAAGTCTTTCGAGCGTACATCATCGAACCACACCGACGTACTGTCCTGCAGCAAGTCCATGATTTTTCTCGTTGGTATATTCGAAATAAACGAATATTGCCGGTACAATCGGTCACCAAGCTCGTCGGCAAACGTCTGCTCGAGCATCGTATTAATAAAAGTCGAGAATATCGCCGGCTGCGCCTCACGCGCCGTCATGATGCCGTCCCAGTTTTTCAGGAGCTTGTAGGCCTCGGTTTCGGTGGGAGATAAGTATTTTAGTTTACTTGCAATTACCGGGAGAGTCTTCTGAAGGAATAACCGTGCAAGTGGCGATGTCACATCCATTTGCATAAATTGTGCGTCGCGCACTGCATACTCGTCAAACTCCTTGAGTGTCTCCTCGATTCGCTCCGAACGTGAGGGAGGTTCCCAAAGATTGGAGATAAAAAACGGTGGATTCTCGGTCGTTTTGTTATTCGCGCTATAGACATACCGTTTCGACGGGTTATACACATTCGGCAGTTCGGACGCGGTATGGAATCCCTGCCACGCATAGTCCGGCAGCCAACCCGGATTCGGGATATTCGGCGTGCATTTCGCGCGGATTGGGATAATTCCCGAGGGTGCGATTCCAATATTTCCGCGCACATCGGCATAGCTGAAATTCAAAGCCGGCGCTCCCCACAGATTAGCTCCATGCAAAAATTCCTGCCAGGAATTTGCTTTGTTGATACGGTACATCGCCAGAATTTCATCACTCGATTGCTGCGCCGTCCAGCTAAAACTCAGGCCGTATTTATGGAGAAAATGATTCGGTTCTTTGCGAGGAAATGCGAGTATTTTATCGGGATAATTAAATGCATGCGCGTCAGAAATTATCGCCGAACGCTTTGTAAAGCGTAAGTCATAGATAAACGGTTCGTCCGCGCGAACAGTAATCGTATCGCGCCGGTAGCGGAATTTCGTGCGTTTGCCATCATCGGCGGTGTAATAATTAGGATTGGACGGGTCAATTTTCTCGACATAAAAATCACAATCATCGGCCATCATATTGGTGATTCCCCAGGAGATTTTGTCATTGCGGCCGGCGATGAAGAGTGGAATACCGGGGATGGTAAGTCCTGTAATATTAAGCGTTGGCGCGGTCACATGCGCCTGATACCACCGCGCCGGCAGAGCAAGTGTAAGATGAGGATCATTGGCGAGAATTGCGGAATTTCCGCTTGGGCTGTAGGTGCGCATCACCCAGGAATTGCTGCCCACGCCCGAACCTTCCATACCCAAGTAGCGGCGCACACCGGCAAGAATTTTACCAAATTCATGAATACCTTTTCCTGCGCGTCGTGAGTCGAGGCGTGAGTGTAATTGACTTGTACTATTTGAGGTTGGCGAGGAAGAATTCGCCGTTTTTTTCTCCTGCGGCACCACCACCGGCGCTGTGCCGGGGTAGGATGGAATTAAATCCGACGCGCGGTCAGCGCCAAGCTTGTCGGCAATTTCACCGAAGGCGATATCGGACCAAAAACTCATGCTCATTTCAAATGCCATCATGCGCCCGATGAGCAGACAATCGTGAGGTTCCCACGGCTCGGGAATATAGCCGAGCGCGC
>JBPOHH010000207.1:0-3757 GCA_052035765.1 Bacteroidota bacterium | reverse complement strand
CGGAAATAAATCCCGGTAATTAGCAGGTCTTTCCTCTTGTTGAGAAACTCTTACATGAAACACCGATACCTGACCTTCATACCGGAAGACGCTTCCATACACAAGCGGGATATTCAGCAGCGCGCACACATCATTGACAAGATAGCGCGTAGGGAAATTATCTGATCCGTCGATGACGACATCATATTTGCTTATGATGTCTGCAGCATTACCGACATGTACTTTATTTTCAATAATTTGCAACGTTAACTTCGCGTTAATTTTCCGAAGCTTTTCGCCCGCCACCTTTGCTTTATTCTTGCCAATATCATCTTCCGTAAACAGCACCTGCCGATGGAGATTACTGAGTTCGACGCGGTCGTCATCGACAATTCCAATCATCCCAACTCCTGCAGCAGCAAGATATTGGAGTGCAGGACAGCCGAGTCCGCCGGCACCGATAACGAGCACTTTTGCTCTCAGTAGAGCTGCCTGCGATGATTCGCCAAAATGAGGCAGTACGATTTGTCGGGCGTAACGTTCGAGCATGGTAGTAGGTGTCGCCTCAGCCGCCGGAAAATGGAGGGAGTAATGCGATTGTCGCATCGTCATGGAGGATGGTATTTTCGGTTACGATTTTTCTGTTCACTGCTACAAGATACTGAACATGAATGATTTGCGGGAATTGACGCTCAAGCGCCTGTCGGAGGCCGTCGGTATCAAAGATATGTTCTACGATGACGGCGTTGTGTTCGAGAATATCGGCGAGCTTTCCAAATGGGATTATCTTCATCAGGACAACATTAAATTAGACAACTATGAGTTTTATCGAAGCTATAAGCAGTACAACTGCCAGTAAACGTTTAAGTACGAGTGGGTTACTGCGTTTTGAGCCAAACTCTGCCCCGAGCAGTCCACCCACAACGGCAACAGCAATGAGGAGGAGAATATTTCCGTTAAATTCCACACCCCGTGCCTGCATACCGAGAACAGCGGAGATGGAATTCAGAAAGATAAATAATGCACTCATCGCAGCACTTTCCTTGGTCGTCGCCCATCCGAGGAGGAGCAGTACGGGCGAAAGGAGTATTCCGCCGCCGATACCGATCATTCCCGAGAGCAGTCCGATCACCGCACCGATGAGGGCTGCCCACGGCAGGGATACCATTCGCTGAACACCGGCTTTTTCAGGAAAAATCCCCATAAAGCGTACAGCCGGCACGAGAAGAATTCCTCCGAGTATCTGCTTGTACACTACGGTATTAGTTGCCATCATTCCACCCAAAAATGCACAGGGTATCGACGCAAGTGCAAGAGTAATGAAGAGCTTCCACGGGAACTCTACTTTCCGGTAATAGAGCGTAAATGCAATAAACGACACACAGATATTGAGCAGCAAAGACGAGGATTTCATGAATCCGACCGGCAACGAGAATAATGCCATGAGCGCAAGATATCCGCTCGCTCCGCCGTGACCGACCGACGAATATAAGAAAGCGACGACAAATAACAAGATATAAAAGAGGATAGAGACGTCAGGCATAGTTCTCAATCTTTATAACTTTACGGACTAGTATCATGGATTAAATATCGCATCTGACCTACTGTTTACTTATAACATATACACCGTAACCTGTTCACCTGCCTGATATTCGGTTCGCTCCTCTTCGAGCTCTATCAGACATTCCGCCCGCGCGTATGTGTTCATTTGATAGGATTCCTGCGCCCCGAGCGGAACAGCAAGTCCATCCTGCACCTGACCTTTGAGAAAATAAGTTAGCCCTGATTTTTTGGTGTAATCTTTAGACAGAGGAATGGTACGTGTAATTGGTTCAGATGGTTTGATAGCCATCAGTTGATACAACGCCGGCCTCACATACCGGTAAAAACATGTGAGCACCGACGATGGATTCCCGGGCAAACCAAACACAAGCTTCTCACCCAACATACCGAAATAAAACGGCTTCCCCGGACGCTGACGTATTTTGTGGATAATTTTCTCGACACCGCAATTTGCTAATGCTTGTGGAACGTAATCATAATCTCCCACCGACACGCCACCGGTGAGAATGAGCACGTCACAATTTGCGAGCAAGTCACGAATACAGTCTGCAGTCTGTGTTTGATTATCACCCACCGAAGCTTTCGCCGAAAGCCGGATATTCATCTCGCCAAGCGCAGCTTGGAGGGAATACGAATTACTCTCAAATACTTGTCCCGGAAGAAGTTGCTTCCCCGGTTCAACTAATTCATTACCGGTCGTTATGAGCGCAATTTTTGGGGTTGGAATAATCGCTGCTTCCGCGATACCGAGTCCTGCGAGGAGTCCGATTGCCGCCGGCGTGAGCATGATGCCTTTAGGTAGTGCGCATTCACCATGCTTTGTCTGCGAACCCATCGGGCGAACATTCCCGCCTATTTTCAGAAATTCATCCTTGCAAGAGACTTTATTATCATGGACTTCCACGAATTCCTGCATAATTACCGTATCAGCTCCCTGAGGCAGTGGCGAACCTGTAAATATCCGAGCCGTTTCGCCTGCGTGTAACGAGGTATCCGATGACTTCCCTGCCGGAATTTCCTGCGCAAGAGTGAGCTGAGGGTACATTGACAAGTCATTATAATTAAAAGCATATCCATCCACTGATGACTGATGAAACGGCGGCACATTAATTGGTGAAATGATATCGTCGGCGAGAATACGACCGGATGCTTCCTGCAGCGGCACCATGCGCGGAGGCAACGGGCGGGCTACATCTTGCAGTATTTTCTTGGCTTCATGGACGCTGATCATGGAATTCATACGAATATTATCCTCCGATGGCAATCATACTTCTATTGATAAGTTGTGACGGGTCAATGAGTTGATACGTAGGCATGAGCTGCCCGCCGAGCTGCGCTTCTTTCTCCTGAAGGCATGCATGTATGAGCGGAACAATGTCCTCTCCCGAGCGGAGCGCGGCGAGTATATTTGTTTCATTCTTGGAAAACAGACAATTTTTCATTTTTCCGTCGGCTGTGAGTCGGAGTCGATTACAGCCGTCACAAAACGGTTCGCTCATGGTACTGATGATCGCGAAAGTTCCTTGGTACCCTTCTATAGTGTATGCCTTTGCCGTGGCATGTTTTTCATCCACCAGTTTTTGTATCGAATACTGCGTTTGTATCTTTTTGAGTATGTCGGCTGCTGTAAGAACGGAAGTATGCGCCCAGGCATTCCCCTCGAAGGGCATGAATTCGATGAACCGAACATGGATGGGGAGGGTTTTGGTAAGGGCAACAAAATCTAAAATTTCGTTGTCGTTGACACCGTTCATCGCCACGACATTGAGCTTGACATGGAATCCGCCTGATATGAGTAACTGTATGTTATTCCAAACTGTTTGCCAATTATCTCGTCTTGTCATGGTGATAAATTTCGCCATGTCGAGCGTATCCAAGCTAACATTGAGAGAGTGAATTCCGGACTCCCGAAAGCGTTCAATGAAGGAATCGACGAGAACAGCATTGGTAGTGATGGTAAGATTGACGGGGAATTGACTAATGCGGCGAATAATATCATCTGCTTCTTTACGAACGAGTGGTTCGCCGCCGGTGAGACGAATTTTCCGCACACCGAGCCCGACAAACACGCGTACTATATGTTCAATTTCATCCGGCTGCATCAATTTTTTAGACGCGAGCGACATGATTTTCTCATCCGGCATGCAATAGCTGCAGCGGAGATTGCAGCTGTCGGTCAGCGAAATTCTGAGGTAATCATGAATTCTTGAATGCG
>JBPOHH010000905.1:0-2334 GCA_052035765.1 Bacteroidota bacterium | reverse complement strand
GCAGCGTTCCTCGTTCAAATCAGCCACCACGACCTGCGCTCCGGCGCTGTGGAGCGCTTTGCAATGTTCAATGCCGATTAGTCCCAATGCGCCGGTGACGATTGCTGTTTTGCCGGAGAGATTGAAGAGTTCGTTCATACTATTTGCTTAGGTTTCGTGTTGAAATTACCCGTCTTGCGGAAGACCGGCTTGAGAGTTTCGCCGTGAAGATGATCGAGCAGCGTTCCGAGGTCGATGTGCTTTTTTAATTGCGGGAGAATTTTACGATACGCGGCAAGTGTATTCTTAATGTCCTTATCTGTATGGGAATAGCACATATTGTGAAAACCTGTCCAGAGTATCCCATAGCGCAGAAGTTCCTGCTGCATATAGGTCTTCATCTCCAGCGCTGTCACCAATCCGGTTGCATCAAATTGCACCATCGACCGGCAGCCGAGTCCGATGCAGCGGGTGAAAGTAATACCGAAATCTTCACAAATTTCATTATATCCATGCAGTAGTTTATCGCCTTGGGAGGCGAGAAATGCAGGAACATTCTTCTCCCGAAGCACATGAATCGTGGCAAGCGCAGCCGCGAGTGAAAGCGCTTCTCCGCCGAAGGTGGTATAGAAAAATACGTCATGTTCGAGCAGCTTCATCACATCTTTTCTACCCGTAAGTATCGAGAGAGGCATGCCATTAGCGACGGCTTTGGAAAAGCAGGCGAGGTCTGCCTTCACGCCAAAATATTCCTGCGCGCCTCCGACGGAAAGGCGAAATCCTGTCCACATTTCATCGAAAATGAGCAGAATTCCACGTTCGGTGCAGATATCCCGAAGCGTATGCAGGAAATTATCCTTTGGCACTTCGAAGACCATTGGTTCGAGGATAATCGCTGCCGTGTCGTCGTCAATTGCATCCAAAACCGAGCTAACGTCATTATATTGAAAGGTGTACGTTAGCACTTGCGTCTCGGCTGGGATTCCTTTATTCCGGTCCGTCGTGCCGATATACCAATCATGCCAGCCATGATAGCCGCAGCAGAGAATCGTATTTTTACCGGTAAATGCGCGCGCCAGTCGCACTGCCGCCGACGTGACATCACACCCTGTTTTGCTGAAGCGAATGCTCTCGGCATTGGGAATAATCTCGTGAAGTACTTCTGCTACTTCGACTTCCAGCGGGTGAACGAGTGAAAACGTGATGCCATCCTGGAGCTGATCTTTAATGGCCGAATCAACGGCGGGGTAACAGTATCCGAGGGAAATCGGGCCGACGCCCATTGTGTAGTCGATGTATTCATTGCCGTCAACATCCCACACATGCGAACCCTTCCCGCGCTCAATGAATGACGGTGCCACGCCGCGCGAGTATTGGCTCATTCCCTTGGCGAGCGTTTGCGTACCGGCAGGGATGAGAAATTCTGCACGCTCAAGTAAGCGCTTGGATTTTTTGATTTTAGGGTAATCGTTGTCTTTGTGTTTTGACATAAAATGTATCCTTCGGAATTTGAGTTACCACATCAGTAGTAGTGCGCATTTTTTACCGCAAAGCGCGCAAAGGTTGCGCAAAGTTCGCTAAGGGTTTTATTTTTCAAACGATTATTTCAATAGTCAAAGAACGCGTGGCATGAGCATCGTCTCTTCTCTGCGAACTTTGCGTACTCTTTGCGTTCTTTGCGTTAAAACTGAAATTCTACGTCGAAAAGGAATTATTTCTGTAATTCATGAATAATCTTCATTGCGATCGCCCTGCCGGTAAATCCTTCGTATTCCAGTACATCCTGCAACAGTGCTGGCTTGAACCAACGATTTTCGAGAGCTATCGGGAGCACATCGGCAGTGATTTTGTGCTTGAGCAGTACTTCCGCAACTATCGAATACAACCCTCCAATGAGGAAATGATCTTCGAGCGTAACGGTGAGTTCGCACCAATTCACACTCCCGAGAATCGCGTCACTGTCAATCGGCTTGAGCGTACGCATATTGAGAATTCGCGTGGAAATACCATGTTCGGCTAGAATCGACGCCGCCGAAATCGCCTCGCGAAGCAACGTACCATAGACGAGAATACACACATCACTACCCTCAGAAATTAACTCCGCCTCGCTGATTGCAAAATCACGCGAATGCGTAACTGCCGGCGGGAGATTGGTATAGCGGATATAAAATGGCTGCGAACTCTCCAAAATTTGATCTAAACCGATGAGCATATCCTCTTCATCGGCAGGACAAAACACACCCATCGTCGGTATCCCGCGCATAATTGACACATCTTCAATTGCCTGATGTGTAGGACCATTGGCCTCCGAGAGAAAACCGGCCACACCGCCGACAAGCTTCACCGGCAAACCGG
>JBPOHH010000101.1:0-1624 GCA_052035765.1 Bacteroidota bacterium | reverse complement strand
TTGCTCCTGCCAATTGAGTAATAATTATTTGTACTTCATTCGACATAGTAATGATTTCTTTCAAAGAATCACCGGCTTTATCGGCTAATTTTTTTCCATTTTCTACTTCTCTTGTTCCAAGCTCCATCACCGTAACTGCCCCGGCGGTCTCATGTTGAATGCGTTTTATCATCGTACCGATTTGCTTGGTTGCCTCAGCGGTACGTTCTGCTAATTTGCGCACTTCGTCTGCCACCACAGCGAATCCGCGTCCTTGTTCACCGGCCCGTGCTGCTTCAATCGCAGCGTTGAGAGCCAGCAGATTGGTTTGGTCTGCGATATCATTAATCACCTGAATAATTTCACCGATTTCTTCGCTTGATTTGCCAAGATTATGTACCGTAGCAGCTGATTTCTGCACGACTTCGGCGATTTTATTCATTCCTTCAATCGTTTGAATCACCACATCACCTCCTTCTTGTGCGCTCTCACCCGATGCGCGAGCTTTTTCAACGGCGCGTGACATTGCGCGATTACTTTCAATAATATTTGATGTCATTTCCACGACGGCTGCCGATACATTCGATGCCTGCTCGGATTGCTGTCCTGCGCCGGTGGACATTTCTTCGATACTAGCTGCAATTTGAGCCGTCGCTGTCGCGGTGGTTTCAACGGCTTCGGATACCTGAATGACCATGCTGCGGATATTTCCGACGGCGCTGCTGAACCCTTCATACAGTCGCGCTATATCGTCATCACTGCGTTGCGGAGTGAGTTGTACGACAAGGTTCCCCTTGGCAAAATGATGTATTTGTTGCATCATCGTCTCGACACTATCGGCGAGATAATGTCCCTGTGCCTCGGATTCTGCCTGCAGGTTTTTGGCTTTGTGCATTGCTATGCGAGTTTCTTCACTGGCCTTTTGCACGTCTTCGAGAGTTTTACGGATGTTAACGACCATAGTATTGAAAGATGCAGTCAGCCGCCCTGTCTCATCGGTATGCTTGTTTACTAGTTGCTGGGTGACATCTCCAGCTGCTACCTTCGCCGCTGCTTCATCGAGCATTTGAATAGGCTTGCTGATAATACGAGCAATAAAAAAGCCGAGGGTCAAAGCAGTGATTACATTTACTACGACCAATATCAGCATCACCAGATACGCAGAGCTAGCGAGCGAAGAATTTTGATCTACAATCAGCTTCGCGTCTTCCGTTCGGTCATCGACCAAAGTAAATATTTGCGTTTGTTCTTCATTTGCCTTACTCAAAAGCTCGGTATTCAAATAATCAAATGCTTTACCATCATTATTGCCCTTAGCAAGGATGATCAACTGGTTGAGCCCCTCGCCATAATTAACCCTCGAATCTTTAAATTTCTGAAATTTAACTTTATCCTCGGGCCGCACTAAACTTCGCTCATACATCATTGCATACTTATTAATCGAGTCCCGGCTTGCACTCATCAAAGCCGCACTTTTTTCAATAGCTGTTATTTCATTCTCTAATATAATATCTCTGGTCAGCACACGAATTTTCTGGAAATAAGTCGAGATATGTACCAGCTCGCCCAGAGGTACCGCGCCATCGTTGTAGAGTACTTTGTCCTCACGTTGCAGTACCTCAATATCACTTATACCGATGTAGCC
>JBPOHH010000563.1:0-20092 GCA_052035765.1 Bacteroidota bacterium | reverse complement strand
AGTATCATCTTTAAGTCTGTATGAGTCAGGCGCTTGAAAGTGTGCCATCATGCTAATGGCAGCAAAGGAAGAGAGCACAGAAGTTGTGAGAATATTCATAACGATATCCTTTCAGAATGGAAGGCATTGGAGAATAATTGGAGCACTACTATTATCAGAGGTTGATAGATAAGTAATAGTTACATGTTGGCTTTTGTGGGCGAAATTACCGCGCAATCAGCAAGCGTTGCACGACAGGCTGACGATTTTCGGGCATGATTGCCACGAGATACATTCCATCAGCGAGTGAGTTCAGCGGCAACTCGAGTGTTTGCTTACCCTGAGAATAGGGTGCAAGCGGAAACAATTCCCGGATTTTGTTGCCGGTAATATCGAAGATAATGATTGTAAGGGAGGCAGGTGATTGGAGGGTGAATTCTATAGTTGCTTTACTGTCGCGTACCGGATTCGGATAAAGATTAGGCGTTAATATATCGCTCACACTTCGCCATGAATCCGTAAAATTCCCATCTTGTGAGGCGACGATTCCCCGGTCTCCGAGGATAGTTTCGCTCCAGATTGGTTCGGCAAAATCATCCGGGAGTGCGTCGATAAATTCCGTTGTCGGCTTGTACCAGAGATAGGCTGTATTTGTAGTTGGTTTTTTGCTTTTAGGAGTAAATTCAACCACGACTCCGACGAGGCTGCTTGCCCATTTGGTGTCGATGAGTGCGGCAGATGTTCCGGATACGACCGAGTCCGGCAGGGTGTATGTTTTGATATCCTTGGGCTGATGATAGTAGGAGGCACTACCATTGCAGAAGGTATTGACCGCAAATACGGGAGCAAAATTCCGGCTATCGGACAGGTCGCTTTTCTTGGCATTGAGCACAGATACAGCATTTTTGGACAAGAGAATTTTTCGCATCCGTATTTGACCATTGTCTGAGGCTACATTCTCGAGAAACGTAATACCGGAATCCGTAATTCTGACTCCGATTTTCGCTAAGTTGTCCTCAGAAAGATGAAGTAATCGGGTCGGGAGGATTTTTTGTGCAGTAAGTGCTTGAGTGCAAAGGGCACAGCAGAGAAGTGACAGTAGAATTCGCATATACAACTCCGTAGAATAAGAAATACATCGGCAGTACAGTAACTTGTAATTGTGACTCCGGTCGGGCTTCCCGGCTTAGAAGGACAGCTCGCATGAGTCGGGTAACGTACGGTGCTCAACGGTAAATATTGTGATTGCCCCTTTGAGTGACTGATTGCCCCCACCATCCGGTCCTCCTCCGGCTGTTGAGGCACAGAAGAGGACGGGATGAGATTACCTGTTGAGGTAAACGTAAGGGTGGTGCTTTCAGAAACTTTTAGTATGAGTTCGTTGAACTCCCGGCGGTGGCAATTTTGAGGAGTATGCATTCTCTTGGGCCACGGACACTCAGGCGGGAAGTTAAGTTACATCGTCGATAATTCCCGAATGGTTCGGCATGAAAATAGTGCATTTTTTCGGTAGATTTGGCTATCAAAGGAGATTGATTTAATTTGCCGATAATTTCGATGCATTGCAGAGTTCTCTTCAAGATACAATCCAAGGACAGTATGGGCAAAATGGTTACCAGAGATGCACTTTCGGCGGGTATGATTTTGGATCAGCCGGTGATTAATAAGTTCGGGCAGACATTATTACCTGCCGGAATTGAAGTGACCGAAAGTAAAATCGAGCTCCTCAAGACATGGGGAGTAAAAGCAGTCTGGATTTCAGCCACAGAAGAGGAAGCGCAAGAAATCAACGACGAGGATAAGGTCAAGGCTGCGCTGATGGTGCGCCGTAAAATGTCGTGGAAGCCGCGTAATGCACTCGAATACGAGCTCTTTAACCTCGCCTTTCAAACGGAGTTGAAAAATCTGAAATTGTCACAGAGGGATACTACGGATGCAGCTCGATCATAAAATATTACAAGGGGTGAGTGAATTTCCTACGTTACCTACCGTGTACTCTGCACTTTCGGAAGTAATTGCCAACCCACGTTCAACGGCCAATGATGCAGCTAATGTCATTGCATCGGACCAATCCTCGGCTGCAAAAGTGCTCAAAGCGGCCAATTCACCAATCTACGGCTATAGCGGAAGAATTGATACCATATCGAAGGCAATATTTTTTATAGGATTTACGGAGGTACAAAACCTTGTCGCTGCAATTTCGATTATCGATATGTTTGGCAAGTCGAGTGCATCCGGACTCTTTAACCCGGTCGAATTTTGGAAGCATTCGATCGCCGTCGGGGTCATTACACGGTTAATCGGCAAGTATTCGACGGCATCGAATCCTGAGAACTATTTTTTAGCCGGCATTTTACACGATATCGGCAAGCTGTTTTTTTTTCAATTCGTACCCAAGGAATTCTCCACGGTTCTTTCACTCGTCGCCGAAAAGCAAGTCCCGATACGGATTGCAGAGCGTGACGTACTTGGAATTACCCATACGGCGGTAGGGGAAATTCTCGCACAAAAATGGCAATTACCTTCCTCAATCAGTAATAGTATACGATTTCATACTGCAGGTACTGCCGACGGCAAGGCGGATGCATTGACAGCATCGGTACATTTGGCAAATATCATAGCACGATGCTTGTCGCTTGGACATGCCGGCGATGATATTATTCCCGAGCCAAACGAAGTAATTTGGGACATTCTCAAGCTTCCGAAAGGTTCGATTGTAGGTATGCACCAACAGATACAACAAGATTTCCAAGAAGCGGCTGCTTCAATTCTACTATAATTATGGAAATACAACATCCCAAATTGCATCAATTTCTCAATACCATAGTCTTGAATTCCGCTAACCGTGATAATACAAAGACTATTGCAGAAATTATTGCCGACGGACTGCTCGTCCTGCGGAGCTATCCGGAAAATAAGGCGGTCTATCTGTATGTAATGGATGAAATTGACTTTAATTTTCGGTTTAGTTCGAGTAATCCAGCAACCGAAAGTGCCGAATCAGAGCATATCTTCCGGGAATTACAAGAGCAGGGAATTATTGGAGAAGCACTCAGTACTGCCGGCGCGGTGACGTATTGTGATATGGCGTCCGGGAAATATACCTACATTGTATTACCGCTTGCAGTTCCGACCTCCGTAATCGGAGTGCTTATTCTCGAGAATGAGCAGACCGATGAGCTCCCGACGCGGCAGTTGCTGCAGTTATCGGAATTATCGGCTAATCAGTTCGCTTTTGCACTCTATAACGCTAAGCTTGTGCAACGGCTTACGTATAATCAAAGTGTATTGGAACAGAAAATTTCGGCTCGTACAATTCACTTAGAACAAATGCAACGGGAGCTGAAAACTATTCTAGACGCTATTCAAACCGGTATTGTCATCATCGATGCGGAGTCCAGTGAAATTGTGGATGCCAATCCTGCTGCACTCGAAATGATGAAAGCAGACCGCATTTCTGTCATCGGAAAGCAGCACTCGGAGTTCTTTCCCCAGCAGGTCAGCGTTTCTTCACCGGAAAGTGAAAAAATTGAGTCAATTCTCCTTCAGGCAGACGGGGAAAATTTGCCGGTGATTGAGACTTCCGTGTCCGTGCATTTAGGTCATAACCGACGTATAATACACAGCTTTCTCGATATATCTGTCCGGAAAAAATTCGAAGACGCGCTACTTCGTGCCAACCTATTTCTGGAAGAACGGGTACAGGAGAGAACGACCGAACTCAATAATCTCGTCAAGAAGCTCACTACTGAAATCACCGAGCGTGAGCGGGCTGAAGAAGCGGCAAGAATTGCACTTGAGCGTGAAAAAGAGCTCTCGGAGCTAAAGTCGAATTTTGTGTCTATGGTGTCGCATGAATTTCGTACTCCGCTGACGACAATTCTGTCTTATACGCAGATTCTCCAACTTTACAAAGGAAAGTGGAATGAAGAGGATGAAGAAAAGTATTTGAAAAACATACAGGTTGCTGTGGCACGAATGACTGATTTGCTCAATGATGTGCTCTTCATCGGCTCCTCAAGTACGGGAGCAATCTCTGTGAATTTACGAGTGGTGAATCTCTTTGAACTCTGTAATTCAGTCATTGAAGAGCTGCGGTTTTCTGATGCGAACAAGCATACGGTTCAGTATAGATTCGATTTTATCGGTTCCGGTATCCGAACCGATGAAAAGCTGCTCCGGCAAATCTTAGTGAATTTACTCTCCAATGCAGCTAAATACTCGCCGTTGAATACCGATATCGATGTGCATGTGTTCAGGCAAAATGATAAAGCAGTCATAGAGGTGCAAGACCGAGGTATCGGTATACCGGAGGAGAGTATTGCTACGATATTTGAATCCTTCCATAGAGCAGATAATGTCGGTAATATTTCCGGAACGGGCCTAGGGCTAGCGATTGTCAAGCAATCGGTAGATTTATTGGGTGGAGAAATCAGTGTCAGAAGTCAGGTCAATGTAGGTACGACCTTTATAGTGGAGTTACCTGTTCTATCACAGTAAAAAAAGAATGTAATTATTCGTGTAAGTATTATGAAAAAAATATTAGTTATCGAAGATGAAGATTTAATTCGCGAGGCGATTCAGCTTATTCTGCGGATTAATGGATTTAATGTTTTTACTGCAGACAATGGAGCAGCAGGCATCACCATGGCCAAGGAATGCCTGCCTGATCTCGTTGTGTCAGATATTATGATGCCGGAAAAAACAGGGTATGAAGTGCTGGAAGAATTGCGCAGCTATCCTCCGCTTGCAACGGTACCCTTTCTCTTCCTTTCCGCCAAAGCAGACGCCGGAGATATTCGACAGGGGATGAATCTTGGTGCAGATGATTATTTGACCAAGCCGTTCGAGCATGATCAGCTCGTGGCTGCTGTGAAAACGAGGCTCGCCAAAAGCGAAGAGATTAAGAAAAATGCCGAACAAAAGCTCGACAATCTCCGAACGAATATTGCCTTCTCACTCCCGCATGAATTCCTGACTCCACTCAACGGTATTCTGGGAATTACAAAGATGATGAGGGACAATTATGATCTTCTCGACCGAGAAGATGCGATGGAAATGTTTGACGAAATTACAATTTCTGCACGCAGACTACACCGTGTGACAGAGAATTTCCTCTTCTATACCAGACTTGAAATTTTATCCAATGACCTGCAATCGATGGGGGATTTGCTCGATGAAGTTACCCATTCTGCCGAGGAAATTATCTTTGATGCCATTAGCTCAAAATCAGCTACTTTTAAACGTACTGACGATGTAATTATGGAAGTTAAAGATTCTCCGATTAGTATCCTTCCACTCTATTTCTTAAAAGCCGTGGAGGAATTGCTGGATAATGCACTTAAATTTTCGGAACCGAATACAAAAGTATATGTTCGCGGTGAGCCGGTGGGCGGGAAGTTTGTCTTACGAATAGAAAATCGCGGTCGTGGGATGACTCCCGAACAAATCGCAAGTATCGGTGGGTATCAGCAGTTCGAAAGAAAACAGTATGAACAGCAGGGGAACGGACTCGGACTCGTCATCACTCAAAAAATCATGGAAGTACAAGGGGGAACATTTGCTATCGACAGTATACCCAACGAAATTACGACAGCAATTCTTACAGTCAATGCATCAAGAAATCGAATGTAATTGTTCATTAATACGGCTTCGAATGAAGCATGGAAGATACACCATTGAATGATACACCATGGAATAAAGGAGAGGAGAGCTCTACGAGTGGGCTCTTTTTACACGTCGGCTCTCACATCTTTGATTGAAATCTGAGGAGTGGTAGTGCCGTTATATGTGTTTTCTTCGAGAGTATATGCAATGGTAAATGGCTTCCCGCCGGTACAGAGTGAAATCTTATCACCAAGATTAAATCCAATCGCATCTATTATAAAATTTGATTGCAGTGCGCGGAATTTCAGGTGGTTGTTTCCCACAACCTTGACACCGTTTGCACTGACCACACTTCGTGAATAGAAAATCGGCTTGGGATTTTGATGGCCAAACGGAGCGAATTTTTTGATTACATCAAAGAATCCGGGTGAGAGTTCGTTGAGCCGCATCTCCGCATCAATTAAGAGCTCGGGGATGAGCATTTCCTCTGACATGTGCGTACGTGCATAATCATCAAATGCTTCACGTAAGGCCTCAATATTTGCTTCTTCAAGTGTAAGACCGGCAGCGTGCTTGTGACCGCCGAATTCCAATAAATATTCTTCACAACTTTTGAGCGCGCTGTGAATATCGAATCCCTTGATACTTCGGGCAGAACCCTTGGCGTGGCTGTCGATTGTGGTGAGCATAACTGTCGGCAGATGGTATTTTTCAACCAGGCGGGAGGCTACAATGCCGATGACTCCGGCATGCCACGTGGGCTTATGCAAGACCAATGAATGACGTTTTTTCTCCTTCAACAGGCGATCAGCTTCCTGCTTCGCTTCGGCAAAAGTATACTCGTCAAATGTTCTGCGCTTACGATTATCCTGCTCAAGCTGCTGAGCTATCGCAAATGCTGCCCCTTCATCTGTTTGGGTCATCATTTCGACGGCTCTCCGGGCATCGCCGACTCTTCCGGCGGCATTAATCCGTGGTGCTAATCCATAGACAATACTTGATGTGGTGAGATTGCCGGGCTGCATGTCAGCGCATTCGAGTAATCCTCTGAACCCTGCACGGGGAGACTCATTCAAAACCTGAAGACCAAAAAAGACCAAAGCCCTGTTCTCCCCAATGAGCGGCACAATATCTGCTGTCGATGCCAATGCTACAAAGTCGAGATACTTAAAAGCAAGCTGTGGCTGCCCCCGGCGAATACTGAGTGCCTGTGCTAATTTAAAACACACACCACATGCCGCTAAATACTTAAACGGATACGTACAGCCGGGCTTGAGAGGGTCTAATATCGCTACTGCTTCAGGAAGGGATTCACTAGGCTCATGATGATCGCATACAATGGTGTCAATGCCGTATTCTTTGGCTAAGTGGATGGATTCCACAGAGGTTACTCCGCAGTCAACCGTGATGATAAGCGTCGCACCGGCTACTCGGGCTTGATTAATACTCGTATGAGACAGCCCGTAGCCGTCACCCTGACGATCAGGTATGAAATACTCTACACGCGCACCAATTTCACGCAAAAATTGAAGCGTTAAAGCTGTACTGGAAGTACCATCTACATCGTAATCGCCGTGTATCCACATCAATTCACCCTTGCTGATTGCCCGCTCAATCCGCTCGACCGCAAGCTCCATTCCATCCATTAAAAATGGATCATGAAGCTCCGCAAGAGTAGGAACAAGAAACCGGTTGGCCGAAATGTCGCTGTCAAGCCCGCGAGCTGCGAGCACCTGAGCTAAGCCACGTGGAATATGTAAAGACGATGCTAAATGTTGAACTGTACTTTCATCAGAAAACTCACGAAATATCCAACGGTATTTCAAGGAAATAACAGTATATTGTTGTTAAAAACTGACAACAACTTACAAAAAATCTACCGAATATTGTCAATATTTTTTGACAGATTTAAAATTAGAGTGTGAAAATAATCTGACACATGAAGAAAATAGAAAAGCAAACCCATAATACCAAAAAACGTTTACAGAAGTTTTCCGAAGAAATTCATGATGATACATCCATGCCCGCTACAGTGCGGAAAAGGCGGGAACGCTCGGTGCTGTCGTTTAAGAATGAAACCAAAACATTTCGGAAAACTGACGACAAAATTATATCAGAGACCGAGCACGGACGCGTCATCTACAGCGAGGGAAGCGCGTGGTATGTACAACCTGAAAGCATCGGTGCACCGGTCGTTCGCTGCCTCGTTGCAGGTACCGTACGGTCGCAGAATTCGGATTCCTCATTACTTGCCGTCGGCGACCGAGTAGGCTTTCTCAGAAGCTTGGATGCTCCCGATACTGCAAAAATTGTCTTTGTTGATGAACGCCATACTAAGCTTTCACGAAGAGGGGTGGGTAAGAGCGCGAGTGAACAGATTATCGTCAGTAATACCGAACAGCTTCTGATAGTCATGTCTGCAGCAGAGCCGTTCTACAATCGCCGATTAATCGACCGCTATCTGATAGCTGCTGAAAAAGGAGAGCTCGAGCCAATTATCTGTATCAATAAAATAGAGCTCATGCCGGAGAAATTCGTGAAAGATGACCTGAAAATTTATAGAACTCTCGGTATAAAAGTTCATCTCGTAAGTGCAAATAATGCCAAGGGGCTTCGATCACTGGAATTATCTCTCCGCGGTAAAATTACCGTATTCTCCGGTCCAAGCGGTGTCGGAAAATCGACCATCGCCAATGCTCTCCTCGGTGAAGATCATCAAGAGGTAGGGGAAATCAGTGAACGTACCTGGAAAGGAAGACATATCACGACCGGTGCCAGGATGTTTGCGTTGCCCAAAGGTGGATTTATTACCGATACACCCGGTCTGAGAGAACTCGGGCTGTGGGACATCTCACGGCAGGAGGCTCAGTTTTATTTTCATGAGTTTGACGAACACTTCCCGTATTGCAAATATTCATTATGCATGCATAAAAACGAACCCGGCTGTGCGGTGATTGCAGCCCTCGAGCGTGGCGAGATAGACCCCGAACGCTATCAGAGCTATTGTAACATACTCGATAGCATTACCTAGAGAACGTTACTCAACGACGGTATCTGAAAATTGAAAGAAGACATAAAAAAACCCAAGCGTTTCTGCTTGGGTTTTTTTGTCTGCGATGTCAGCACAATTTGTCTTATTGAACGCTGTTTGCTGTAATCATGTTTAGGCCGCCCTTTGACATGATTTTACCGCTTACTGTTACTGTACCGCCATTTGCTAATTTGGTTCCTGCTGAAGTACCGTCTGAATTGACGACGAGATAAAGCTTCTTGCCGGAAAGTACACCGAGCAATTCACCTCTTTTGGCCATCATTCCTGCTTCGTCTTTTGACAATTTAGGTGCTTTGCCTTTTGCGCAATAGGTCATAACACTTACGACGTCTCCTTTGATGGATTTACCTGCAACAGGTGCTGCTTTGGCTGCAGCCTCAGGAGCGCCTTTTGAAGGCTCGACAACCGGAGTAGGAGGAATTACTTTGCCTGTACGTTTGGTCTGCGCAAAGGTAGTACCAAGTGCCAGAATCAGGAGTGCTGCGATGCTTAATATGTTTTTCATGGATTTCTTATATAATGTTATTAAAAAAATGATACTTAGGGACTATTAACTAATTAGCGCTGACCATTGTTATTCTTCTCAGCGTGAGGAACACCGGCTGCTGTCTGGTAGGAAATTTCAACCTCTACATAACGATTGGGTGCTGTGCCTTGAAGAATCTTACCGCCGACGGATTTCACGAATATCTTCGCAAAATTGCCATCTTGTGTTTTTACAACCATTGCATAGCCCTTTGCCGATGAGTTTGGTAAGTTGTAAACACCTTCTGATTCAAGATTCGTCGTTGGGTCTTTAACAGATAAATCGGAAGAAACATAAATTTGCTCCAGGCTGTCGATGTTGTTGTAAATATCACCAACTGCTGTTAAACGACGGTTATTGATTTTGAATGTCATTAAATCAGGTGAAGGCGAGCCGATAACTGTTTCACTGGTTGCGTCACTGCTGTCAATGGCGATATCCCATAATTGTCCGCCGGAAATATCAAGAACAGCAGGCGATTTGGTCGTTGGGTCGTACAAACGCAGGCCGCTTCCTTTGATGGAAGCATGCTCATACAAGTAAATTTCAGCAGATCCGATTTTGGTAAATCTTCTTGCACCAGCCCATTTCATACTTTTGGCTGTGCTCTCTAAGTTGTCAGAATTAAGAGTAGTTACAGAAAAAGTATATGCTACTCCTTCTTTTAAGCTACCTACTTCAAAGATATTTGTAGTCGATGATGCGGTAAACTTGGTCGTATCGGATGCGTTACCAATGACGCGAAGGATATAACTTGTGAATGTACCGGTGGTAGGAGCCGTCCATTTTACTCTGACGGTAGTCTCATTGACAGACGTTGCCATCAGACTTGAGATAGGGTTCGGCGGAGTCGGTGTCGGTGTTGTTGTATTTTCGTTACATCCGACCATGATTAAAGCTACAAGCGTCGCTGCAGCAAGAAGAGATTTGTATTTGAACATGAATGTTCTCCACTAAAAAAATTATAAAAAAACAATTGAGATACGTACATAATGGACAAATATAACCTTTATTTGTCCACAAAACCAAACACAACAGGTTAATTTTTGACCAAATGAAAACAAATTAAAAATTGTAACCGATGAAAACTCATGCTTTGAATGCAAGCCGGTGCACCGGGATACGAATAATCGCTATCGAACTCCCCTTCCACTCAACTGTAGCAGCAGCACCTTGCCCCATCAATGCATCGATATCATGAACTCTGCTGCACCGTCGGTAAGACACCTCATTGAAGAGAATGCGTACTGACAATCGTAGAGCAAAAATACCGGAAAGGAGAACATCCTCAGTTACATGATTGCAGAAAACTATTGCAGAATTCCCACCTGCACCTGCCAAATCAGCTGATTCTATGCTCGCCTCTGTACCCCGTCTCCTGCCTCAAAAAGGGTAGTTTTGCCATTGCTGCCTCACACCAATCATTTTTGCCGTAAATTTGTATCCCGAACTAACGCTTTGAATACATCTATCGTTCAATTATACTCTTTCTCTATGCTTGGCTCTCCCTATCAACGCTCCGGCGATGTCCCTCTTACTCTCGGCATTCTGGGCGGCGGTCAGCTCGCTAAAATGCTCGCTCAAGCCGCATACCGGCTTGGCTTACGCGTTGCAATCATCGAGCACGGCGCCGATTCGCCGGCCGGAATCATGACCAAACTCGAATTCTCCGGCGGATGGAATTCTGACGAAGACCTCAATCAATTCATCGCCGCAAGTGACACGATTACTCTCGAAAATGAATTTATTAATCCCGAAATACTCGAACGTATCGCCGAAAAACGTCTCGTGTTCCCGTCTGCGCAAACCCTTCTGCAGATTCAGGATAAATACACCCAAAAGCAAACTTTTCGTTCAAATGGAATCCCAACGACGGAGTTCGTAGCTCTCGAATCTCCTGACGATGCCATTGCATTCGGCGCTGAACACGGATTTCCGTTTATTATCAAAACCCGCACCCTCGGTTATGACGGCTATGGCAATGCAACTGTCAGAAACAACAATGATATACATAATGCATGGAGCAGATTCAAAGACACTGAAGAACCCCGCGAACTCATGGCAGAGAAATTCGTCCATTTCACCAAAGAACTCGCCGTGATGGTCGCCCGCAATCGCCGTGGCGAAGTCGCAGTCTATCCCTGCGTCGAGACTATTCAGGAAAATCATATCTGTCGCGCTGTCATCGCTCCGGCTCAGGTCGATGTGCGGCTGCAGGAACGTGCTCAGGAAATAGCCCGCGCCTGTGTGGAGGCAATTGACGGTGTCGGAATGTTCGGAATAGAATTATTCCTCACGTCAAGCGGCGATATTCTTTTTAATGAAATCGCGCCACGCCCTCATAATTCAGGACATTACACCATTGAAGCATGCCACGCTTCTCAGTTTGAGAATGCCGTGCGTGCCGTGTGTAATCTTCCGCTCGGCTCACCCGCAATGATCGCTCCCGCCGCTGTTATGATCAATGTCTTAGGCGAGCGCAGCGGCAGCGCAATACCGGACAGCGTCGTCGAAACGCTCAAAACGCCAACAGCGTCGCTCCATCTGTACGGCAAAAGCGGTTCGAGAAAAGGTCGCAAAATGGGACACATTACCGCACTCGGTGCTACCTCCGACGAAGCAATGCAATCGGCACTAACAGCAGCGAAATCATTAATTTGGTAACCTATTGCCATGAACGTCCTCGCCCCCGAATACGCAATCACAGAAATTATCACCGCTGCCGAGGACTCTCCTCCGGCGTTTATGTGGGATGAATGGTACGCGGGAGTCGGCGGGCGAACGATAGATATTCCTGAGGTAAATGAATATCTTAGGAAGATTCATGAGGAACAGTACCCGAGGTTTGACGGTGCTGTCGCTCCCGTAAAAATGGAATTTGCTTCCGGGGCAGACGCTGCATCGTATGTCAAGGAAAAAGCCAAGGAATTCGGAGCTGACATGGTCGGTATTTGCAGAATCGAACCGTCGGATATGTATCAAGGACGCTCGGTAAACCATGAATTTGCAATTGCCGTCGGACAAAAAATGCTCTGGCGCGAATTTCAAACCGTGCCGTCCCGCGAGTCGGCGATCGAATGTTTGAGGATATATTACGCTCTCGGCGAGACAGTGATACGACTCGCTGAATTGATACGGTCTATCGGATATGAATGTAAAGTCGAGCATCCAATAGGAGATAGTGATGTGCTCCATATCCCGATCGGACTCAAAGCCGGCTTCGGCGAACTCGGCAGGCATGGCTCCATTATCAATCCAACCTTCGGTCCGCTCTTTCGCATGGGCAGCGTTCTGACCTCACTTCCGATGGCAATCGACCATCCGATTGATGCCGGAATTGCGAAATTTTGTGATAAATGCCGCGCCTGTAGAATATATTGTCCCGCTGATGCCATCGGTGATGAGCGAACGCCAGAAGCAGGTAAAGATCATCTTGGCAATGATCGTTATAAGGTCGATACAGGTAAGTGCTTTCCGTATTTTGCGAAACATAATTATTGTTCAATCTGCCTGCCGGTGTGTGTGTATAACCACAAACAATGGGCACGCGATTTTGATGGGATTCCTACCAAACTCTTTCCGGAAGTGATTATGCATGCACCGCCGGAACCATACGATGGAATTCAACCGCAAAAGAAACATCATTACCCGAAAGTTAAAAGGTAATTGCTTGATAATAAATCGATAACAGGCATTTACTTAATCTAGAAATGCTTGGTGATATTCCATGAATACTACGTACTCTCTTCGCTTTATACAGGTCGATGATGCAGCAGCTGCGCTCGCAGTCTATGCGCCGTATGTGCTCAATACGGCGATTACCTTTGAATATGAGGTGCCGACAATCGAAGAATTTACATCGAGAATAACTTCCTATACCGCTGAATTTCCTTGGCTTGTGTGCCTGGAGGGTGATACGGTGGTCGGCTACGCATACGCCGGGAAGCATCGCGCCCGGAGCGCCTATCAGTGGTCGCCGGAATCGACAGTGTATTTGTCCGAACATGTTCATGGGAAAGGAATTGCGCGGATTTTGTATGAGACGCTGTTTGCTATTCTCCGGCTTCAGGGATATTATAATGTCTATGCCGGAGTGCTCGTGCCCAATGAAAAAAGTGAAAAAATGCACCTCGCATTGGGTTTTGAAGAAATCGGTATCTTCAAAAAAGTAGGATACAAGCACGGCGCATGGCATGATGTGAAATGGCTGCAACTGCATGTAGCCGAACATATCATCAATCCGCCTCCGCCCAAGACTATACAAGAAGTTATACATTCTGAAGAAGTTGAGTTCATTCTTCAAGCGGCAAATTCAAAACTCGCATATCATATCCCCCAATAAACCAAAGATAGTTATGAACAAACAACATACCTACACATTGACCAATACCTGGACAGGGAATCGCGGAACGGGCACAAACGACTATCGCCTGTACGAAAGAAGTCATACGATTTCAGCCGATGGTAAAATGTCAATTGATGCATCATCCGATCCTGCATTCCGTGGTGACAGTACCAAATTCAACCCCGAGGAATTTCTGCTCGCCTCGCTCTCATCGTGCCACATGCTATGGTACTTACATTTATGCGCCGATGCGGGAGTCATTGTCATGGAGTATAGCGATACTCCGATTGGCAGAATGGACGAAGTGCCGCAGGGCGGAGGGCATTTTACGAATGTAATGCTGCGTCCTACCGTTACGGTCACCGAAGAATCAATGGTCGAGACAGCTATTCAACTCCATGCAAAAGCACACGAAAAGTGTTTTATAGCTAATTCGATGAACTTCACGGTCGAGCATCAGCCGACGATTATTGTTCAGGGAAATTGACATAAAGTAAAACATGTAACTATTTGATAATTAAAAAATATAATACTATCCTCAGAACGAATGAACACACTTCCAGGCAACACAACATTACCTTCCTCAACTGAAGAACTTGCTCGTATTTCGGCTTTTGAACAAGGGACTTTTCCCTATACTGTGCAGGATTATTTCTCCAAGCCCAAGCTGAGTGCATTCCTGCTTTCGCCCGACGGTACGTACTTTTCGTTCCGTGAAAAAGACTCAAACGGTAAGAGTCATATTTATGTAAAAAACTTGTCTTCTAATGAGATAACGAAAGTAGTTGAAGAGAACGAAGAGTTGATTGAGGGATATTGGTGGGCTAATAACGAGCGCATAGTATTCATGAAAGACAAGGGTGGTGATGAGAATCATCATGTATTCGGAGTGAACATTGACGGCACGAATGTCATGGATCTGACGCCATTCGATGGTGTGAGGGTGAGGGTGATTAACGAGTTGAAAGCGGACCCGCATCATTGTATTATTAGTATGAACAAGGATAATCTGCAGGTATTCGAACCGTACAAACTTAATATTAATACAGGTGAATTAGAGAAGTTGTGCGAAAATAAGGACATACAGAATCCGATAATGGGATTCACATTCGATAAAGATGGTCAGCTTCGGTCAATTACACAGCTTCAAAATAGTACGGAATATCATCATTTGTACCGGGAATCGCCGGACAGTCCGTTCACCCTTGTCGAGGTAACGTCATGGCGAACAGCATTTTGGATCCTTGAGTATAATTATCAATCCGAAAACCCGCATGAAGCGTACGTTGTGAGTAATCTACAATCGGATACGATGGAGATACAGCGCTATGATCTTAAAGAAAGGAAAGTGTTAGAAGTGCTGTATCACAATGATGTGTATGATGTTGCAGAGTTGTCTCTCTCCCGCAAGCGTGGCTACGAGATTGATTATTGGGCGTATGAAGGTGAGAAGGATGAGCTCGTGCCGGTAAGTGAGCATTACAGGAATTTATGCGCACGACTCAGCAGCGCTTTTGGTGAAAATACCTATAAAATCTACGCACAGTCCGACAATGAAGATAAATATCTGGTATATGTCTATGGCGATAAAATTGTCGGAAGAGTGTATTTCTATGATTTATCAAGCGATACGATTACCCTGATTGTCGATACCATGCCGCACTTGCGGGAAGAAGATATGGCATCTATGCGTCCAATTTCGTTCCTAAGTCGCGATGGATTGCGTCTTCACGGCTACCTGACGATCCCCAAGGGCGCAGAATCAAGAAAAAATCCTCTGATTGTCAATCCGCATGGCGGTCCGTACGGTCCGCGGGATAGCTGGCATTTTAATCCTGAAACGCAGCTTTTTGCGAGTCGCGGGTATTTGACATTACAGGTAAATTACCGTGGTTCCGGTGGTTACGGTAAGAGTTTTAGTTTGGCAGGAGCAAAGCAAATTGGACGTACTATGCTCAACGACTTAGAAGATGGTGTCGAGTTTTGCAAGAGTCTCGGTATCGTCGATGAATCTAAAATAGCAATCTATGGAGCGAGTTACGGCGGACTCGCTACGCTTGGAAGTTTGGTCAAAACGCCGGAACTGTACCGCTGCGGTATCGACTATGTGGGTGTATCGAATCTCTTTACGTTCCTTGATACGATACCGCCGTATTGGAAGCCCTTCCTCGAGCAGATGCATGAACAGTGGTATGACCCGTCGAACCCTGTGGAACGGGAAATTATGGAAAAGGTATCGCCTGCGCTCAATATCGATGCGATTACGAAGCCGCTCTTGATTGTGCAGGGTGCCAATGACCCGAGGGTGAATATTGATGAGTCCGATCAGGTGGTCGTAGCACTGAGAAACAGGGGAATCGACGTGCCGTACCTTGTCAAATACAACGAAGGTCACGGCTTTCGGCATGAGGAGAATCGAATCGAATTGTATTCGATTATGATGGGATTCTTCTCACAATACTTAAAATAAATACATTCAACACTTTATATACGATTATGAACACATCAGGCAATACTATTCTCATCACCGGCGGTGGTACCGGTATCGGTCTCGGACTCGCTGAACGGTTTTTGAAGGACGGAAATACGGTCATCATTTGCGGTCGCCGCGCGGAAGTACTGCATCAGGTGAAAGAGAAATATCCGGCAATTATTACCAAAGTCTGTGATGTATCGGTGACATTTGAGCGGGAAGAATTAGCCGTCTGGCTTGCCGAACACCACAGCAATCTCAATGTGTTAGTCAATAACGCAGGTATTCAGCAGTGGATGTCGATCGATGATGAGACGTTTTTTGAGAGAGCCGAAGAGGAGATTGCCATCAATATCGAAGCGCCGCTCCATTTGACGAAACTGTTGATGAAATTGCCCATGATGACAACCATTATCAACGTGACGTCGGGTTTGTCGTTTGTGCCGCTTGCCAAAACGCCCGTCTATTCTGCTACCAAAGCGTTTTTCCATTCGTTTACTCTGTCTCTTCGGTATCTGTTGCAGCCGAAAGGTATTGAAGTGATTGAGCTTATACCGCCTGCGCTCAATACTGATCTTGGAGGAAAAGGTCTGCATGATTTTGCTCCGCCGGTGAGTGATTTTATTCATGCAGTCTTCGAACAGCTTGCTGCCGGCAAAACCGAAATCACCTTTGGCTTCAGTGAGGCGATGAACAAAGCATCGCAGGACGATATCAGGCAAGCATTTGCGAGGATGAATCCATCGGCTGTGTAACATACTGCGAGCGAAAGAAACGATAGCAGTCAGTCCGGGGAACCGGAACATGAAAAAAATTAACAAGAGATTCTTAAGTAGTTTTATTATATTGTGTTAACATTCTACGAGAAACCACAGAACGCAGTTCAATCGATACAGTATCGTACTGAGTGATCCTGTTGTTGCCGGTCATCCTGTGAATTCTCGTTGTACCATTATTTCAAAGGGAACATCATGAAATACGCACTTGCATTCCTCGTTTTCTTTATGGGCAGCATTGCCGGGGCGCAGTCACAGGACACAATACCGATGATGCAACGGTCGCTTCCGTCGAATAATTTTTCGAACAAAATCGGCTTTGCCGGTTCGATGTTTTCCGGCTACGGTATCAGCTATGAATACGACGTAAGCCGCGATTTTACTCTTGAATGTACGGCTGCAGTTTTTGGTGAAGGCGGAAGCACTTCGAATTCAATGTATGATTATACCAATCCATATCTTACGGTTGTAGTCGGTGCTGAGGTACAGAAGAATTTTTATCGTTCTTCCAATTCTCGGTTTTACGGATTGATAGGTATTGGCTATTGGCTTGATAATATGACGTATTCGTATGACAACACATATCGGAATAAGACCGACTACACCGGTGGTCTCGGGCTTGGCTGGGAGTTTATGTTTATCAAACGATTCGTGTTCAATATCGAGGGCGGGTATGTGTATCGTGACATGAACACCAAAACCAACAATAACGGAATTAACTATTCGGTGATTACAAATCATAACTATTATCTTGGATTTGGGATAGGCGCCGGGATTTACTATGCGTTTTAATTCCTGTGCCGTCACTTTGAGAAACTCTGATACCGTTGGAAAGTCAGAGGCGCATTGTGCCTGCTACGAAAAAGTTGAGTAAATTGAATTAACTTCTTTTTTATAATTATAATCTGGTGGATGTATGAAGTTTGCTAGTATGTTTATTGCCGTAATGGCAATGTCATTGTTTTTTGAAATCCTCCCGGCGAAGGCAGCAGTAGGGGACACGACGCGGGTAGAGATGTATGCGGGTCGGAGATTCTACACAACGGGAGATATGGAATATGATCAACCTGTAAAATTCCCTGCACCGGGAAAGACCTATTCGCATATTGCTTTTAATCTCAAGCTTGCTTGTCCGTGCGGACCGTTGATGGGAGAGTGGGATTATACCGTTACTTTTTACGCGCGTCGCCCTTCGGGACTCAAAGACTCATCCGGCAAAGCGCTCTATGAATTCGTTGAAATTGCTCGCTTTATCACGCCGTATTGGAAGTATAAGCCCACAACGCTCGAATATACCTGGGACTGGGATGTGACCGATTATGCGTCACTCTTGCAGGGTGATTCGGTGTGGCTCAAGACCAGCTACAGCGGTTATTCACAGAGTGCATTGTTTACTGCATGGTTCGAATTTGTCGAAGGCACACCACCGTATACCGTGACTGACATCAAGACTCTCTGGCAGGGTTCATGGGGGTACGGTAATCCCGCAAGTCCTATTAATAATTACCTTTCCAACAAAAAATTCATGATGCCGAGTGCTGCAAAATCGACGCGCTTGCGTATCATTACCACCGGTCACGGCGGCGGCGGCACTGATAATGCAGCTGAATTTTCGGATAAAACACATACGATCTGGGTGGGCGGACAACAGCGTTATTCACAACGGTTATGGCGCGAAGACTGTATGGTCAATCCCGTCTATCCTCAGGACGGTACCTGGCCGATCAGCCGCGGCGGATGGTGTCCGGGTGATATCATTACTCCCTGGGAAAAAGATATTACCGGTTTCCTCACGGCAGGTGATTCAACAAGAGTAGATTATAAAATGCAGGATTATACCAATCTCGACCTCTCCAAAGGTGCATCATACTCGACGACCGGTCAGGTGATTTTTACGTCTATGCCTAACTTTCAGAATAATGTCGCACTGATGGATATCAAGCAACCTAATTCGGCATCGCCGTACAACAGGTCGAATCCAATCTGTGGAGCACCATCAATCCGCATCAAAAATCTTGGTAGCAGCTCGCTTACTTCCCTAGAAATAAAATATGGAGTTAAAGGGATGAATCAATCATCCTTTACATGGAACGGTACACTCGGATTCTTGGAAGAAACAGATGTGGTATTGCCAAAAATCGATTGGAATCAAGCATTTGCAGCAGCAACAAATGAGAGAATATTCGAAGTGTCACTGACCAATCCGAATGGTAAAACAGATGAAGATTTGGTCAATAACACCGGTAAATCGACCTTTAATGTGCCGCCTCTGTATTATAATGAATTCGAGTTACGCCTGCTGACCAACAGAGAAGCCGGACTCCAATACTCCTACTCTCTCTATAATGCCGACGGTGATCAGTTCGCTGCCCGCTCCGGTATGTCGGATAATACACGCTATGTCGATTCACTCTATTTGCCCGATGGATGTTATGAATTTCGCCTGAAGAACTCCCAAGGATACGGACTCAGCTGGTGGGCGACGCAGTCGAGTCTCGGCTCGGGTTCACTCTCATTTACCTCCCTCGGCAAACCGGTCACGAGCTTCTCCGGTGATTTCGGTGGTGAAATTTTCCATCAATTCCGCATAGGTCCCAAGCCGACTTCCGTGCTTTCAACGGCAGAACTCGACTTTGGTAATGTCAATCTCGGCGATAAAAAAGAAATGACGGTCAGTATTACTCCCAAAAATGAATTAGGGCTGGAAATTACGAATGTGAATATTTCTCTGAAAAATCGGGGATTCTCGCTCAAAAAAACAGAACCTGAGTTCACAGGTACGCTCCAGCTTAAATTCGGAGATACCCTCAAGGCAACGGTAGAATTCGCTCCGACGGTGACAGGCAGCAAAACAACGAACCTCGGTATCTCAACCAATGATCAACGGAATTCATTGGCAATAATACGCCTGGCAGGTGTAGGTGGTCCAACTTCAGTAGAAGAATTTACCGAACAGCATCTCCACCTCGACGTTCAGCCCAATATCACAAGCAATGATGCAGTGATACATTTCAGCGATGAAGCAGCTACCGGAAAGCAAGTGCGTTTAGTACTCATCAATAGTTTGGGACAGGAAATAGCACAATTATTCAACGGACGAATCCCCGACGGCGGACAATCATTGAGTCTCCAAAGCCGCGACTATCCTATAGGCGTCTATTATGTAGTCTTACGCTCGGTTCAATCGACAATCGCGGCTCCGATCTCCATCGTGCGGTAAACCGGCGGTCGCCTCAACTCCTTCGAATTAAACATGATAAAGTTGAGATGTAATAATCTCACAGAATAACGAAAAACGGGGTGAAGAATCTAATTCTTCACCCCGTTTACGTTT
>JBPOHH010000434.1:0-1813 GCA_052035765.1 Bacteroidota bacterium | reverse complement strand
ATCGGTCATGGGCGCCGACAAGTCGGAAATTGTGCTCAATGAAGGCACGTACGAGCACACCGTCGGCAAGACGTTCACCCTTACGGTCAAAGGAGATACGATTACTATCGAGGCAACGGGCGCGGATGGCAGCGGCGATATCATTATCAAGGGCAAAACGATTTCACTGGAGTCAACGAGCGGCGATGTGAAAGTCAAATCAGCGGGGAATCTGACCATGGAAGCAGCAAAAGAAGTGAGCATCAAGGCAGGCACGAGTTTGAAGATGGAGTCCGGCACGGATATGGGTATCAAGGCAGGCACCGATCTCAAGGCGGAGGCGGGGATGAATTATTCCACCAAAGCAGGTATGAATATGAAAAACGAAGCCGGCATGAACCTCGACAACAAAGCCACGATGGCAATGACCAATGACGGCGGTATTCAGCTCACCAACAAAGCAAGCGCCATGCAAACGGTCGATGGCGGCGGCATGCTGACGGTGAAGGGTGGTATGGTGATGATTAATTAATGGGAATTGCGCGTGGTAGAGACGCGATGAAGCGCGTCTCTACGCGGGGCGTTTTTTTTATCGGACAATCTGTATCTGCCGGGTCATAATTCCGAATGCTGTGTGCATGCGTAGCCAATACGTGCCACTTGGAAGCGGCGTAAGCAGCGGTACTGTATAGGTTCCGGCGGCGCGATGTTCGTCGAGAAGTGTCGCTACTTCTGCTCCGAGAATATCGGCTATCACGAGGCGAATATTGGATGACAGTGGAAGAGCAAAGCTAATGTCAGCGCTTGAAAACAAAGGATTCGGAGCACATTCGAGCCACATTCCGGCGAAGGCGCTCGGTTCGTCCACACCGATGGTGGACTTGGTCGTAAATCCCCACACCTCGCTCCATGCTCCTGTACCTGCGGTATTCGTGGCCTGTACTCTCCAGTAGTATTTGGTGCCTTGAGCGAGACCGGTGTAGGCATAGGTAGGATTGAGCAGACCTGTTTGATCGATAATGGTCGTGCTGAAATTTTTATCCTGCGAGAGCTGCACATGATAGGTCTCGGCGCCTGCCACGGCATTCCAATACAAAGATCGGCTTGTAAATGCTCCGATGGTGTCATTTGCAGGCGAAAGCAAAGCCGGCGCTTGCGGCATCTGCACATTATTCACCGTCGTGAAATTCCACACCGCACTCCATGCACCGGTACCTACTAAATTCGCACCAGCTACTCTCCAGTAATACTTTGTGTTTTCAGTAAGTCCGTTGAATTTATAATACGGCGCGGAGATCGTGGTATCCTTGACGGTCGTCGTAAAGTCAGCTACTAATGAGAGTTGTACGCGATAATTCGCAGCCGTGGGCGATACATTCCAAAACAAAAACCTCGTCGTCGGTACGCCGGTCGAGTCCTTGGCGGGTGAGGCGAGCGTTGGAGCAGCAGGTGCGGCAGGCAACGTACCGGTGCCGATACGAATGCCATTGCCAAAACTCGTCACCCAGATTTCGTTGAGCTTGTAGGGGTTGAAAAATACACGTTCCGGCTGTCGGAACGGATACCCGGTTACTTCTGAGAATACCGGAGCCGGCGACGTAAGATTCGACGTGTACCACAGACCTTCGGACTCGGTCGTGACATACATTTCATTTGGTGCTAACGGATTAACTGTACAGGAACTTACGCGGTCAATTGCTGCAATTTTCGTCCAGTTCTGACCGCGGTCTGTGGTGCGGTAGAGTCCTCCTTTATTACTCGAAGAGCCGTCTGCTCCATAGCCGCTGTACGCGCAGGCATACCACGTGTTTTGCGTGGCATCATGCGGGTCAAT
>JBPOHH010000349.1:0-2022 GCA_052035765.1 Bacteroidota bacterium | reverse complement strand
TTTGTATATCCATATCCGCCATCGGCATACTCGTAAATATAGTCGCCGAGATGAATAACTGCGTCGATGTCTTTGCGCTCGGCAATGCGACCGTAGGCATTAAAAAAACCTTGTTGATAGTTCGAACACGACACGACGGCAAATCGTAATTGCTGTACACCATCCACGGGAGTCGTGCGCGTGCGACCGGTGAGTGATTTTTTGCCAAGTGCTTCAAAACCATAATAGTAGGTTGTATTGGGCTGGAGGCCGATTGCATCAATTTTTACCGTGTAGTCCATCGATTGATTGGTGACGGTATTTCCTGATTGGATGACCTTGGTAAGGGCTGTATCGGTGGCGATTTTCCATTGGACGGTAATTTCTCCGTCGGTGTCGGGTGTAACGCGGGTCCAGAGAATCACCCTATCACTGAGCGGATCACCGGATGCGACACCATGATAAAACGGCTTGAGTCTGCTATCGAAATTCATCGTTTGGTGATTAGCAGAGGCGAAAGGTCGTGTGTAGGTAACTACATTACGTTCATCTGCTTTGGGAATTTCTACTTCTATTTCTTGCGTGTAGGGAGGAAGCGTTTTTTGTCCCAATAGCGGTGTGTTTCCCCAAATCACTCCGGCAACAATAACGATCAAAAGAGTAACCAAACGTACCATCTTCATGCTCCACATTGTGTACAAACATTATTTCGCTTACAAATATAAAGCATATCCATTACCTACATTCTAAGCTAATATTATCATGAGCTTCTCTTTCATTATCAATTGATTACAGTCTTCTTTTGAATTGAGATGAGACCTTGAATGACCAGCCACATACCTAAGAATGTATTGTTATTGACGAAGCTTATTCCACCAACAGGGAGCGCACGATGCTGTTCACACCTGAGGCAAGCCGAACAAAATAGACACCTTTCGAGAGAGATGGGATTGAGAGCTCTACGGTGCCTGAGCCGCCACCGGATGGGAGTGTGCTTCGCAATTGTCTTGAGAAATCAACAACTTGCCTACCCATCAGTGTATAGACAATTAGCGTAGCCGTGGGCTCAATTTCTCCGTCAAATGTAATGCGCACCGGAAAGGCGGACGTTGGGTTGGGTTCAATCGAAAGTGACATTGCACCTTCTTGCGGATTGATTAATCGAACACCGTGCGTGGGGTCCGTCCATACATCGGTCAGGCGAAAAACGGCAGATTTCACAGAGTTTTTAGAGTCGATGGTATCTCCTGCAGCATCGAACCATGTAAAGGCAAGAATATCAATCGGTGTCGATTCGGCATCACCGAGACCTGCCGTAAGATTAATAGTTGTAAGGGTATCGCCTGCCCGTTGATTATCATATTTTCCGGTAATAGTAGTTGTCTGAAAACCATTTTCGATAGGTCCACGCTGTGATTCATCGGTGGGTGTCAGCAGAGTGGCATTGAATCGTATGGTAGCAGTATAATGATCAATTCCAACGGATTGAATCCTCGGCTTGGCAAGCAGTGAATCGACTATCAGTGGCAGCACCACTGTATCACCTGAAGCAGCAGAGATATCAAGCGTCTTAATAGTAGAGCTCACAAACTTCGTATTGATCATATTCATCCCGCCGATATAGCCGTATGAGTCGGCATTTCCATAGCCGAAGACATAGATGCCGATACCACTGTCGGATGAAATTGTGTGGACACCATCACCAACCGATATGGTAGCGTAGGAGTAATCTGAATTTGGGATAGGTATAAATTGTTGCTTAGGCGTTGTATTATCAAGTGTTACAGACTTGACTGCGCTGTCCGGAGCGACGACAATTACAAATTGCTGGTCGTAGATGGGATTTGTGACTGTATCAATTACAACTCTCCTCCCATTCCAACGTGATTTATAAGTGGTATCATAGACTTGTGAATTTATCCAACGATAGGATTTTAAAAATTGTTCGGCAGGCGGGACAAACATCATGAATGGGTCGCTGTCGAATTCGGTTGTCTTTCCTCCTGTGCGTGAAGTTGATTTTTTAAATAAAGCGACTAAAAT
>JBPOHH010000208.1:0-1926 GCA_052035765.1 Bacteroidota bacterium | reverse complement strand
AACCGGCTTCAAACGCTGAAGTACCGGATTGCTTTTTTATTCATAATTAACCGGAGTAAGGTATCTCATGGTAAAACTACGTTTGCGCCGCAAAGGTCGCAAGAAATCTCCTACGTATGATATTGTTGTGGTTGATAGCCGCGACAGACGCGATTCTGCATTTATTGAGCGTCTTGGATATTATAATCCAATGACTGCGCCATCTACAATCTCCATTAATGCAGACAGAGCAATTTATTGGCTCAATGTCGGCGCTCAGCCTACTGATGTTGTGCGCGCATTTATGAGCTATGAAGGTGTACTTTTGCAACGTCACATGCAATTCAAAGGCAAGAGTGCCGATGAAATTACTGAGGCCGTTACAAAACATAAAGAAACAGTTGCCCGCCGCTATACACGCACTAAAGTAAACGATGCTCGCAAGAAAGCAGAAGCTGCAAAAGCTGCTGCCAAAGGCGAATAATACGTTAATTTGGTAGTACACATCTCAAAGGGTGAGCAATCGTTGCTTACCCTTTTTATTTATGAGCACTATGAAGCAATCCATATTTACAGCGGAGATATCGGCTTTATTCGAACCTCAGCGAAATGTCCTACGTCGCGTGTTGATGTCGCTCTTCTCAATCGCAGGTCTATCGTGGTTTCTTGTCTTTCTGCCAATCGTAGAGATGACTCCCGAAAAGCATGCTCTTTTCAAAGCAAATCAGTATCAATTATACCTAATATTACTCACATTGTGGGGTTATGACTTCCGCCGTCAGGTTAAGCGCCTGGAATGGATTATAAATTTGACCGGCAAAATCAATAAGCCGGTTTCAGCAATTACCTACGACGACATCCAATCTGAAAACGGACTCTCGATGATGGAAGTATTTACAAAACATCCCGGAAGTTCGGCACAGTATTTTCATATTGTATTTACATGGCTATTGTTCGTCAGTGCAGTGGTGCAGATTATCCGGCAAATGTTTTTACTCTTTATTTCTTAGCTGGATATCGTATTTACATATCATGGTAATTTATTTTACTATCGTATGTAACAATTCTAACACTTCACGATTACTGCTCGAGGAACGGATAAATGGAATCGTACTTTCAGGGGATAGTTAAACCGTTTCTCAACATGCGACATCTTAAACGCATATCTTCAATCGCACAATTCTTTATTTCATTTTTATTCTTTTTTAAGGTTACAGTTATGAAAACGCGTATTGCAAAATTCTTCCTGCCTTTTGTGAGCACAGCTGCTATACTTGCTCTCGTTGGTGTTGTTGGTTGTTCGAATGTTGACTCTCCTACAACAAGCTACAATGATACTCCTGCTTCACTTGTCGCACCTAATTACACGACTACTGCGGATGTATTCAGTTTTGGTGATAATTCTGATATGTACGCTCTTGGTGACAATCCAACCGGGAACTCAAAAGAGGATAGAGGCAACGGTTCAGTCAGCAGAGAGCGTAATCCTCGTTTGATCATTCGTTGCTTAGAGCTCGATTCCTCACAACGCCGTCAATTAGAAGGCTTCATGAAATCATATGAAGAATGCGTAAAAGCAGCACGTGAAGCTTATCGTTCAGAAGAAGAGGCTATCCGTAATCGTACACGTGCAGCTGAACGTGAAATCAGAGCACAAGTTGAAGCCGGTACGATGACTAAAGACGAAGCCCGTGCAAAAATGAAAGAAATCTCAACAGCCGCCCGTACAGCTATCAATGCAGCTCGCGAAGCAGCAAACAAAGCAGCAGCAGATTGCAAAACGCAACTTATGGCATCTATCGAATCGATCCTCAAACCCGGTCAATTAGAAGTTTGGAAAAAATGGCTCGAAACAGGAATCGTACCTTGCAAAGAAAAAGGTCCACGCGACGTACGTGATACTATCAAAATCCGCAGATAATCTCTACGATTAACAAAAAGCCCCGA
>JBPOHH010000325.1:0-10867 GCA_052035765.1 Bacteroidota bacterium | reverse complement strand
AACGCGTTAACTTGTTGTTCTTCTTTAATGTTCCGATACCGATACTTGCAATTCCATAACCAAATCCGCGAATCTCGTTTCCGATGAATTTATTCGCTTTGTTGCCAAGATATGTTACATTGTTAATAGTAACGCTTGTGTCCAATCCTTCACGGTTATTACCGAATTCATTTGCAGGAGGAGTATTACGTTGGAAAATACCGGCAGTAAATGTGCTGAAGTTAGCACCGAAACCTGCAGAATCCGCACCGAATTTAAATGCATTAGACTCGATTGTTACACCGGGGAGAGTATGCCAGAAGTCTAATTCAGGTGTGCTAGGATCGAGCTCGATGATACTATTTTGAATGCTGTTGTTGTACGAACGACGACCGACATAAAACACTGCACGACGGTTTGCAAAAGTACGAAGTTGGAATTTCAATGATTTTTGAGCTCCACCATCAAAGTTCATATAGCCGGGAGAATTTGCATTGTCGCGATTTGGGAACTCAAGCTGTACTGCGTTAAAGTTTGCAGGTTGAGCATTTTGACCTAACAATACTCCGATACCGTTAGCGCTGTTCAATTGAATAGTAACACCGGCTTTCGAAAGACCTGTCGATTGTGGATCAGCCATCCATGTAACTGTGCTGTTTGGACCTACCCCGATAATATTTGATGAAAGATCCAAGGCAGGAGATCCAACATTCGCAGTACTACCTACTGAATAGAAAGGATCTGTCAGTAAGAAACGTACATTAGCACGTACACCGCGTTGGAAGAGAGCGTCTACAGCTGCTTGAATAGTTGGGAAGCCCGGCACGCCTGGCTTGGTATTTGCACCAACTGTAAAATCACCGGCTAATCTGTCAATTACAGTAATAGTCACGCATTTTTCATCGTTTGCCGGTACTTCATCACCCTGTTGAGCAGCTTTGATACAGATTTGATATTGACCACCGGCAGGAGGTGTGAATGGTGGGAAGCTAACAACACTTTTATTGAAAATTCCATTCGGGACTTCAACAAGCATCATTTGATTGGTCACAATTGGAGTATTTGGCAAAAGTGTGATATTTAAGAATACAGGAATCGGATCAGCAAAAGCACCATTATTTGCAATTTGAGCACTTGGAGTAGCAGGACGACCTGCATAAATTCCGCTGGCAGGACTTGTAATATTTACAGTCTCATAATCGATGAGATTCTTTACAATAAATGTAAATGGCGCAGCACCTGCCAATGGATAGCAATCGTTAAATGCTTGTTGGTCAGGTATTGGATCAATCATTTCAGTACAAATTGTAATCGAGAACGAATCAGCTTGAATGGATGTAAAGCTTGGGAAATCGAACTCATCAATGGCACCGGTTACAATACCTGTCGGCGGGATACCGCTGCTTGTTGAACGTATCACCTCATCATGGCGAACCAATACGCCTGTTGTTGCATTACGAATTTCACAAATTCCTTTGTAAGACATCACCGGTTGCACACCCACATTTTTGAATTGAGCGGTAATCGGAATATTATTTGTTTTGAAATAGACTTGCTGGTTTTTACCAAGTGGACGTGATAAGCCGACGGCTGTCATATCTCTGTCTACCGCAACCACAAAATCATTAACGACCGTTTGTACAAAACTTGAAGTACCCTTGCTCGTTGTTGCCACAACAGTCAATCGATATGTTCCGCCTTGGTTCGGTGGAACAGCCGTGTTTAAGAATCCGGTACCATTTTGAACCGTCGGAGCGCTTGGATTTGCAAGAATACCGTCAGCATTTGGAATGAACATATTTCCGCCGCCTGCCGGTGCAGTCATTGTTGTCTGACCTGCTGCATCCATACCGCGGTAAACAATGTTATTGCTTGGGAGAGGACCGGTAATGGTGTATGTAAATGTCGTAGTAAATCCTGGGATACTACCAAATGTCACACCGGGGCGTGATGCCGAAGGTGCTTCAGAGTTAGTACCATTGTATATTGCATTCGAGCGTAATAAGCTACTATCCGGCATACCAACAATTCGTGTTCCTTTCGGGAAGGTATTTTTCACACCGACAGGGCGAAACTCAAAACGCATTTGCGGACGATAGTTGGATGACAGCGAAGCTACTGTTGAACCGCAGTAATTTGCTCCGTCTGTATAACCTACGTACATGGACGTGGTAACACCTGCAGGAATACTGCACCAAACATTCGCACCTGCTGTGTTATAATCAGCACCGCCAAAATAGTTATTGTAGCAGACGTCGACCATAATGTTGCTGGTACCATCCCAAAAAATAGTAGTACCGAAATCATGCTGATACCAACCTGTTGTTGTCACATTCATATCGGTTGGATCAACAACTTGTGTGAACCCGCTGATATCAAAAGGGGTAGCTACGTTCGTAGCTGTTGTTAGCTTCATTTTCATTGTCCATCCCTTACAAGTACCACCGGCACCCGCTGCAGAACTGACGTTAAATGCTAAGCCCTTTATATCTCCTGGTGCTGCTCCAGCGGCATTAAGCTCAGCTGCAGTAACAAGATATTGCTTATGCTCAGATGTATACCAACGGCTATACGGGCTCTTCATATCCGTACCTGTCGAGGCTAATGTAGCCGTCCCCACCGTAATTTGTATCTGTGCCTGTGCCTGACTTAGGCCAACGGTGAGCATCAAGGCGACGAACATTGCCCTAAGCAATATAGACGCACTTTTCATAAAAACTCCTCATTAATTTAAAAAATAGATAGTTGATAACTAGTCGCTTCAGTAGCGTAGGATGTACCCTACTATTCCGTGCCCATGTAAACCAGCTAAGATTGTAAAAAGTTCCGTTACAGTATATTGGCTTTTTTAGATATCAAACACCGCAATCTGGATTATTATGACCAACAAGACATACCATCCCAATGCTATTACATAGGAATATCACTCAAAATTACCATTTTTTTTCACTACTTGCCAATATTTTTTTTCGTTTCTATCAAATTTCATTCCTAAAAAATTATTCATCAAGTACAATTGTGCCTTTTTTCGTACCTTTGCTGTTACAGAAACAGTTCTTCCTTTACTTCCAATATGTTACTTCTATTGTGAATACATGTGTAATTATTCCGGCCGCGGGCTCAGGTAAACGTTTCGGGAATCAAACCCCGAAGCAGTTCGTTTTACTCAACGGCTTACCTCTTATTCTCTATACACTCAGGGCGTTTGAAAGCCATCCGATGATCTCGAACATCATACTTTCAATCTCAAAAGAATGGCTCGATTATACCGCATCCCTCATTCAATTGCACAGCATTCGGAAGGTAACATCAATTATTATAGGAGGTAGCGAACGTCAGTTTTCCATTGAAAATGCACTTAAGATTACTCCTAACTACAGCCCGGATATCATTTTGGTACATGATGCTGTCCGGCCGTTCGTATCTCAAGCCCTTATTACTTCTGTCATCCTTGCTGCCCTAGAATCAGGTGCCGCAATACCCGCTCTTCCTGTCAAAGATACAGTCAAAGAAATTAGTTCTGACCTCGTTCACCGCACACTTGACCGGTCGCATTTGCGGTCAGTGCAAACTCCTCAAGGATTTACAACGGAAATCATTCATCAGGCATATATGTTCGCGCGCCAGCACTCGATTTCAGCGACTGACGACGCAAGTCTGGTGGAAGCTGCAGGATTACCGGTACATCTCGTACAAGGTGAGGATACCAACATCAAAGTGACCACTCCCTTAGACTTCAAACTTGCAGAGATTATCCTGCAAGACCTCCAATAACAGAATTTTTCTTCTCCATACCAGCTTATCATGCAGAATGACCCACTGAAAATACTCATCATCGGCTCTCGCAGTAAAGTCGCAGAAGCTGTCATCAGGCATTTTCTGGCTGAAACCTCCTGGAATCTTGTCTTGCTTTCGTCCGGCTTTTCTTCGCGTCTTGATATTGACAGAATTACCTGCTATCCGTTTGATTACCTGCAACCTCAGCAGCTAAAAGAAATTATGCTGCGTGAATTACCTGCCTTCACCATCAATTGCGCCGCAATGACCAATGTTGACGCTTGCGAAGACGACCGCAGCACGGCCTGGAATATTAATGTCAAGCTCGTAGAAACCATCACCCGAATGTGTAAAATCACCGACTCACATCTCATCCATTTCTCGACCGATTATATTTTTGACGGTGCTAAAGGACTGTATTACGAGACAGATACGCCCAATCCATTATCCTATTACGGCAAGACCAAGCTCGCCTCGGAAAATGTCTGCCGTACCTCCGGCGTAACAGCAACCATTGTTCGTACGAATGTCGTCTATGGCATTTCATCCTATAATCATACTGATTTTGCGGACTGGGTAATTACTCAATTCAAAAAAAATGCACCATTTCGAGTCGTCACCGATCAAATTTCGAATGCTACGCTCACTGATGATATCGCTCTTGCATTGCAACGAATCGTCGAGCTGCAAAAGCAAGGTGTCTATCACCTTGCCGGCGTCGATTGGCAGTCCCGTTTGGAATTTGCACGGTGTATTGCCCAAGTCTATGATTTTAATGATGCTATAATACAACCAATCCTGACCTCAGACTTGCAACAAAAAGCAAAAAGACCACTCAAAGGTGGTCTTTTGACTCTCAAAGCCGAGTCTGAACTTGGCGTAAAATTCTCGACTTCCCTCGATGGACTATCCAATCTACGCCGCCAACAGATTGCCGCAGATGCAGTGCAGCATTCCGGTACAAAACTACCGTAGCTTCAGAACATGACCGTCAATTCCCTTCATTTGTATTCCGAGAAACATGCCCAGTGTCGGAGCAATATCAGCCGGTGATACCATGCCGGTAAACTCATGCCTGCCATACGAATTTCCCAATATCATCAACGGCACATACCTGTCATAATCGTATGGAGTACCATGAGTTGCAGGATTACCACCATAGATCCAATAGGGCTTGGTATAGCAGATCATTTCTCCGGTTCTTGCAGTAAATACATCGTTTTTTACCATTCTCCACACATCGTCATCCCACCCTTCGGGTTTTGCTTGCAGCAGCTTTTTGGTCGATGCCGCCAGATTCATTCCTTCTATGTGCTTCGTAAATTCCACAAGCGAATCCAGCAAACTCTCCTCATCAATTCCATACTTTTCGATTGTCTGACGGTTTAAAAACACCGACGGCAATTCAATCCGTTGGAGTATAGTATCCTTACTGCCTTCGGGTAAAAACTTTTGCAAATACTTATTCATTTTAGCTTTAACTTTATCCTTCGAAAGCCGGCCGGCATCGATTTTTTCACGCCCGACCTCTCGGGCTGCCTCCGGTATCGGCCCTACTCCATGATCCGATGTAATGACCATCACATAATGTTCACGTCCAACCTTTCCATCCAAATAATCAATAAACTCACCCAGCAATCTATCGGCATGTATGTATAATTCCTGCAGCTCCCGACTATCGGGTCCAAAAACATGCCCCACGTAATCCGTTGTCGATACAGCAATTGAAAGAATATCAGGTGCATTGTCCTTGCCCAGTTTCTCCCGGAGAATCATCTCTCTTGCTCCGGTAAACAGATAGTCTATAGAATACGGACTCACCAGAAAAGCATCCGTATAATTTTTATCCGATACTTGGGTAGGCAGTTCGTGCGGGAATGTTTTTCCGCCACCCGGAAAATTACCCTCCCACCGTATAGAATCCGGCTCACCTACTGCATAGGGAATCAACGTGTTCCACGACTTTCCGGCGAATTTTTGAATACTGTTTTTTTTATTCCACTCACCCAGCCAGGCGGGACGTTGGTAGTACGATGAAGTAGCGAATTCTCCGATTTCTTCATCGAACCATAGCACGGTCTGCGCTTTTTTGCCGGACATCACAATCCCTGCACGATCTTTTAATCCAATTCCCATTACCTTGCTTTTCGGTGATTTTTCAATGAGATAATCGCCTAGTGTCGGCATTTTCATCAACAGTGGCGACCTACCCTCACGGGAATTACCCCGTACCGGATAGACAGAATCGGCAGTACAATAGCACATTTTCTCTAAGTCTTTATCGTAGAAGTCATTGGATACTATTCCCGTCTTCGCCGGATAGCAGCCCGTCATCAGCACAGCATGCCCGGGACAGGTCATATTCGTTGCATGATCAAAATAACACTGAGAAAAATTAACACCTTCTTTTCTCAATCGGTTAAACCCCTTTTTCCCCCAGAATGCCTGCCATTTATCAGGATAATCTCCCCGCATTTGATCGTAGGAGATGACGACGATGAGCTTGGGCACAGCTGCCGAAACGCTCATCGCGCAGAGAAACCACAGGGTAATTATAATATTTTTCATGTACTTCCTTAAATAATTTTCGCAGGACCACGACTATCTACCTCGTGTTTTCATAGCTTCCACTACCTTCATACCATAAAAAAAGCCGCATTCATCATAAATGCGGCTTTTACATATTGACTACACTCACTCGGGCTTCGATTCTGCTATAATCCCTTTATCGAGCGCCTGCTTAGCGGCAAATTGCTCGGCTTGTTTTTTGTTTTTGCCGCTTCCTGTACCAAGGCATTCACCACCAACATAGACACCGATGACGAATTCTTTTTCATGATCGGGTCCTGCCTCGCTCATCACGACGTAGCGCGGTGGTTCTTTACCTTCGCTCTGCACGAGTTCGAGGAGGATACTCTTGAAATTCGTATCCTTCATCACCTGCTCATTCATCATAATCGGCAGCATCATTTGTACGATAAACTTCTCGGCTGTTTCCATTCCCGAATCTAAGTAAATCGCAGCTATAATTGCCTCCATAGCATCCGAGAGCATTGTTTCGTTGCCCTTTTGCAATGATTGACTTGCGCTGAAACTCACCATCAGAAATTCTTCTAAATGCATCTGACGTGCACATACGCCAAGCGACTTGCGATTGACAAGCCACGACCGCATTTTCGTCAGCTCGCCTTCCTGATCCTGTGTATAATTATAGAATAAATACTCTGCAATCACTGCTCCAAGAATCGAATCGCCAAGAAATTCTAAGCGTTCATTCGATATAAGCTTTGGAATATTAATGACCTGGAGATACGATCGATGGGTAAGCGCCTGCTCATAAATCTGAGCATTCGAAATTTTCACACCGAGTGTTTTCTCGAGTGCCTGCTTGCGTTTATCATCCAAAAAGCCGACTTTGGGGAACATCTGCGCAGTGTCTGACTTTTGCAAGTGCGTCAGTCGCAGGAAATTAGAGTAAATTTGCTGGAAGATTTCTTTCACAATTCCATTCAAGTATAAAAAAGGTCAGACATTCCTGCCTGACCTAAAAAAATTCTAGTGCATCATCGATACCATGTGGTCGTTATCCTTCATACGCCTTGAAGCAGAGCGAAGCATTATGTCCGCCGAACCCGAAGGTATTGCTGATTGCGGCGCGAATTTTCCGTTCAATCGGCTTATTCGGCACATAATTCAAATTACAGGCAGGGTCAGGATTTTGATAATTAATCGTTGGAGGTACCATTGAATGTTTAATTGCAAGCACCGTCGCAATTGCTTCAATACCACCGGCTGCGCCAAGTAAATGCCCTGTCATAGACTTCGTTGAGCTCACGGCTAATGTATCAGCATGCTCTCCAAAGACCGTTCGTATCGCCTCCGATTCGTTTTTATCATTAAACGGTGTCGAAGTACCGTGCGCATTGATATAATCAATATCCGTCGGCACAAGTCCTGCATCTTCGATACAGAGCTGCATCGAGCGAACAGCGCCTTCACCGCCGGGCGCCGGCTGCGTAATATGAAATGCATCGTCCGTGAGTCCCATTCCGCTGACTTCGGCGTAAATCTTCGCGCCGCGATTCAGGGCATGTTCGAGCGTTTCGAGGATCAGCATTCCGCTGCCCTCTCCCATCACAAAGCCATCTCTATCTGCATCAAATGGTCTGCTTGCTGTTTCCGGCGAATCATTACGTGTCGAAAGTGCTTTCATGGCATTAAAGCCACCAATTCCCATCGGACAAATCACTGCTTCCGTTCCGCCTACGACCATTACATCGGCATTCCCGCGCTGCAAAAGCATAAGTGCGTCTGCAATAGAATGCGAGGAAGTCGCGCATGCTGATACGGTTGCGTAATTCGGTCCTTTTAATCCCCATCGTATCGCCACATGTCCGGCTGCAATATCGGATATCAGCATCGGCACAAAAAACGGAGAAATTCTATCCGGCTTACCGCCACGCTCATAGAGGTTGGTCTGCTGATGATGATAGGTCCACATCCCGCCGATACCTGAGCCAATAATCACGCCGACACGATTCTTATCTGTTTTTTCAAAATCTATACCCGAGTCTTCGACCGCCATAACTGCTGACGAAATAGCAAATTGCGTAAATAAATCCATGCGCTGGATTTCTTTACGGTTCATGCATAACAGCGGGTCATAATTTTTAATTTCACAGGCGAATTTTGTGTCAAATTCCGTCGGGTCGAACCGTGTAATTGGCCCACCGCCGGACTTACCGGACATCATGCCATCCCAAAATTCTTGCGCAGTATTGCCAATGGGAGTAACTGCACCCACTCCCGTTACGACTATTTTTGGAAAATTATAGCGCGCCATACATATTTAATATTGAGTTTCAAAGTTGGTTGGGCAAGCGTGCGAAATGGTAAGAAGGGAACGCCTCAGCGCTCCCTTTTTAACTGTGTTTCGTTTTCTGCTGCCGAAATTAGGTTAGAGTATGGTGTCTTCGATTACACTACTACTTTTGACTCTAAATAATTGATTGCATCGCCCACTGTTTGAATTTTCTCGGCATCTGCGTCTTCGATTGTAAGATTAAACGAGCGTTCAAACTCCATAATCAACTCTACCGTATCGAGAGAATCCGCACCTAAATCATTGGTAAATGACGCTGCTAGCGTGACTTGTCCTTCTTCAACGCCTAATTTATTAACGATAATTTCTATAACTTTTGTTGCTACTGCAGTCATTGGAACCGACATTGCTGTCTCCTAATAATAGTAAATAATAAAAACAATTCAGAATTTCAAATTTTAAACTACTCTATCTTGCTCTGTTTCAAACAATTACATCGCCAATCCGCCATCAACACTCAACACCTGTCCGGTAATATAGCTCGCATCATCCGACACAAAAAACGCAACAGCCGAGGCAATTTCCTCCGGCTTGGCGGCTCTCTTGAGCGGAATCTGAGACGCAAAAGCTGCACGCTGCTCTTCGGTTAATTTGTCCGTCATATCGGTTTCCACATATCCGGGAGCAATGCAATTTACTAAAATATTCCGAGATGATAGTTCTTTTGCGAGAGATTTTGTTAGCCCGATAAGCCCTGCTTTCGACGAGCAATAATTCGCCTGACCGGGATTACCGTTGATTCCTACAATTGAGCCGATATTGATAATCCGCCCCTTGCGCTGACTCATCATCGTCCGACACACCGCTTTGCAGGTCAAAAATGCTCCTTTGAGATTGGTATCAAGTACGTCATCCCAGTCGTTTTCCGACATTCTCATCAGCAGTGTATCGCGGGTAATTCCGGCATTATTTACCAGTACATCGATCCTGCCTACTTCTTTCACCACTTCATCAATCAGTTCTTTCACCGATTGCTCTTTCGAAACATCTGCCTGTAGAAAGCGCACCGACTGTCCGTCTTTGGAGAGCTCATCCTGTATCTGCTTCGCACGCTCGGGGTTACTGTTATACGTGGCATAAACGCGAGCTCCCTCTCCGGCGAGCCGCCGAACAATTGCCTCACCGATTCCGCGCGAGCCGCCGGTGACAATTGCTACTTTTCCTGCAAATCTTTTATCCATGGTTTTCTCTAAGTCTTTTTTAGTCCGTAAGTTGAAAGTCTGTAAGTCGTAAGTCTGTAAGTCTGTAAGTCGTAAGTCTGTAAGTCGTAAGTCTGTAAGTCTGTAAGTTTGTAAGTCCTAAGTTTGTAAGTCGTAAGTCAATCTGCTTATTTCGTCACACTAAGCAGGTCGAAGTGGTAAACACATCTCAAATTTTAATACTTTGAGAAACAGCCGACAGGTCAGTCATGCTGTAACTCTCTCATTCTACAAATTATCAGGCATCTACTGCCTTATGTTCTTTCAATTGATACTGTTTTCATTTCTACCATCAATTAAAATCATCAGCTATTTCCTTTATCCTAGCTTTTGTACATCTGCCTCAGTGTCGTACCCCGTGAATGTAACGCCTGCAAGTGTTCTTTTTACAAGACCTTGCAATACTTTTCCGGGTCCGATTTCGATGTAATTTGTTACACCGGATGCGTGCATATTCCCCATTGTTTCCGTCCATCGTACGGGTGACACTAATTGTTCAATGAGCGAGAGGCGAAGTTTACCGGCATTTCTTTCGGGTTGAGCAGTGTAATTACAATACACATCGACTGTTGCATCCTGAAATTCCGTCTCGTGGATAGCGCCTGCTAAACGTTCTTTTGCCGGCAATAATAATGGTGAATGGAATGCACCGCTTACCGGTAACTCCGTGACCATCCTTGCGCCTGCATCTTTGAAGGTCTGAATATTGGCTCGTAAGAATTCTGCCGAACCCGACACGACGACCTGTCCGGGAGAATTGAAATTCGCCGGTACGATTATCCCGCCGGTGCCGTTTAATTTCGTGCATACCTCACTCACTACTTCATCGGCGAGACCGATGACCGCGAGCATGGGTCCGGGGTTTTCCTCGCCTGCACTGAACATTAATTCACCTCTCAGAGCCACAAGCTTGAGAGCTGATTCAAATTCCAAGACTCCTGCTGCATAAAGCGCCGAATATTCTCCAAGTGAATGCCCTGCAACGGCTTCGAAGGTGATTTTGTCTCGTAGTAAATCGACAAGGATTGCT
>JBPOHH010000112.1:0-3119 GCA_052035765.1 Bacteroidota bacterium | reverse complement strand
CTGTGCATACCACAGCAGGAAGACCACTGTACTACATAAATTCATCAACAACATAATTAGAGAGTTCGACAAAACGGAAAATGTTAATGCTGTTTTTGCATTTTCTGTCAAATTCTACCATTATCCTAACCTATAAGCAAATATGAAGAGAAGGAGCTCTCAGCCCGGGAGCATTCAGCCGGTCCGGCTGTGGAGTTGATGGTGGCGGACGTCCGGAAAATGAAAGATTCGCTGTTTACCGAGACAGTAGTCCTGACATTGGGCATGGTGCATAATCGGCTGACCGTAAATGTACTGTCGCGGATTCTCTGATCACCACGCAAGTGTTTCTCTCTGGTATTGCTGCAAAATTTTGCTAGGGGGCAGGGAGATGGAAAGGGGTACATCTGTGGTGAGAAGTCTGTCACTTGAACAGTGTAGAGGATGGGCGAACATAAAAAAGTTGAAAAAAAGTGAAAAAAACCTCAAAAAAAGGTGTTCTCAGACACAACGCAGACATAACGCAGACATAACGCAGACATAAGAGCTTTTTTAGGGGGGTATTTTTGCAGTGTACATTCAAGCAAACAACGTTTATCAGTAGGCAACGGCGGGATGTTGGATAGACGAAGGACATATTCCGCAGAAAAAATATGTATCACATTCAGGAAAGGATATTAGGAAGGATGAACATTCGGGTAGCAGTCGAGGACGGTGGTTTTGAGAAATACCGATGGGACATTCGACCGTATACATTATGCTAAGCAGCGTTGGGCTGCTTCCATGAGCGTACTGCATGGAGCTAACAAGAGTACGAATGCGTGTACTATTCGGCATTTCATAGTACAAAACGTCGTATCACACGTGGTGGTACATTATCATTTTTTTACAATTTACAAAGGATAACCCTATGATACCCGAAGGAACAAGAAAATATCTTCTTAGTGATGCAGAACTCACAACCTTTGCAGCACAAATACTCACATACATTCGCAGAGATATACAAGAATTTGCATTATTCGGTGTGACACCTGCCAAAATTGACGAATTGGAAGCACAGCGTGAAGAATTTATGCGTTTACCATCCGATGCGTCGTTCGTGACGAAAGCTATTCTCGCCAAAGAACATCGCATTGCTACCCGTGATCGCCTGCTGACTTCGATGAGCCATGTCGCTTTACGATTTGAAATGGCGTTCGGTGCAGGAGATACTAAACTCAAAATGCTGGAAACCGACGAACTTGGCAAGCAAACCGAGGATACGATACTCAATCGAGCTCGACATTTTGAGGCAGCGATTGAAGAATACGCAGCAGCATTGGAGGATTTTGGGCAAACAGCAGAAGCGACCGCAGAATTCTCCTCCGATATCATCAGTTTTGAGCGTGCAGTGATGGCAGTGAAGGAAGCAAGTAAAGCACGGACGGCAAACACGGCAGTCAGGATTGCCAAAGGGAATGAATTTTACGTAAAACTCACTCATTATACCGATATGGGGAAGAAAGTCTTTCGAAAGAACAATCCTCAAAAATTATCCGACTATATCATTTATGGCACGGCAACACCTGTCAGCGTGCATGGCTCACCTGCCAATCTCCGGCTCACCGGCACCGACCTTCTTGAATGGGATGAAATCGACAATGCCGTTAGTTATGCGGTAGCAATATCATCTGACGGCGGTGTCACCTGGAATAAAGACATCCCGACAACGGACATCTTCCTCACACTGCCGACGAAACACGAGGGCAGGTATCTCTATAAAGTGCGCGGACGGAATGCGAAAGGATATGGGGAGTATTCTGAGGTGTTGGAGACAGAATTTAGCTCAGCCGAATCGGTACTGGTGCCGGCATAAGGGACGGACGGAGCCTGTACGGTAGAGTAGTTGGAAATTGCTTACGCAAAGGAAGAACCCACACCTCACACTCTCCCGAGAGTGGGAGATAGACTTCGATGGTCATGTAAATGTGGCGGAAATTGATAAACAAACACAAAGGGGTTCAAATTCTTGAACCCCTTTGTTGTGTATAGTGAATGTAGTAGATTCGTGAGTATATCATTATTGACGGCACTGCCGGCATTGTCCACTTGGTCACGTGATGATACCGCAACACATACAGCTCTGCAAGTGAATAGTTAGCAAGAACTCTTCGGTTGCTTCATGAACCGTACAATTTTCGGATAAAAAATAAGTACAAAAGGGAGAAGAACGATACCGCAAAGAATCGAAAAAAAGAGAGCCACTTTCATAAACTCGTCATAGGTTGGGTAGAGGCAATGGATTTGGAGTTTATGAAATAAAAATAAATAGGATATGGTGGAAATAGTTAGGAATACTGCCCACTGCATCGAAATCAGAAAAGAATTTGCGAGTCGATTACGGCAGTACATTATCGTAAAGTACCGTACCATACAAACCATCAATGCTGAAATAATGCCGAAATGTACATACTCGTAGGGACTGTAGAGAGGAAAGAGTACTATGTCATAGGTAGAAGGTGCCGAGCCATCACGCGTGATAAAAACCGTGGATTCGTACGGACTCCCGGAGTACAGGATACAATAGAACGTGTGAAATACAGAAAATGCAAACAGGTATAGAATGCTGCTGCACCAAAGAATGATTGAAAAGGGTTTGAAATAGTTCATTGTGAGAAAAAGGAAACACCATTACCTACAACTCAAAATCATGTAACGGTTTACAATTTGGTACATTCATGAGAAGATAGCGTTTTTTTTCTTCAAATTTCTCCTCAAATCCACGCTTTTTATAGGCAATTGCTAAGGCCCAGGCAATTTGAATACGGGTTAGAAAATACACCTTGGGGAAAAGCTGTTCTAACTCGTGAAGAATCCCATCACCAGTATCGCCATTGAGTAATTTTCCAATAGTATAAAACGCAGTATAGGTATTAGTTGTAATTCTTTTGCCTCGATAACCTGTATGTTGAAGTGCTATATCTCTGGATTCTTTTGAAAGCTCTAGCATCTGTGGTAGATCTTTTTTTTGCAAGTAATTATAGACAACATTAGCGTTTTTTTCAATAGCAGAAAAGAAGGGTGGGAAATTTTGTATGTTGAAATTGTTGATCAAGACCATTGCATTCTCAAAATCTCCGTACAAACACATTGCAAGCGAA
>JBPOHH010000165.1:0-7899 GCA_052035765.1 Bacteroidota bacterium | reverse complement strand
AAAAATCACCATTGCATAAAAGTGCAATTCCATGCCATTGCCGCTCCATGGCTTTACCCAGTCGAAAAATTCGTAGGTAAAATGAAATTGAGGATCGACATAATACTTTTTAATCCAGTCTTTGTCGATATACCGTATCAATTCCCAGAGCATAATCAAGCCATACGCTATTCGGAAAACGACGATGCTGTGCATACTCTCCGCTGAAAACAAGGCAGCAGAAATTCTATCCTTAAGGGTACTATTACTCATAGAGATACCTGAATGACGAAACAACAATTCGAGCCATTATCACCATAATTCCGCGCATACCATGAGCCGGGGAAGACTCCCGCCGCCGACATCACTTTCCGCGTACATTATCGTGCAAGCTGCAAAACTATCGAAAAGATACTGACAATCCAACGGATAAAGAATACATCACTCAATAGAGACAGCTATGCAGAGAGTAGAAAAAACAATTCCTAGAGGGAATATTCTCTTGTAAAAAGGGGAGAATGACGGAGGAGTGTACCATGAAAATTATTGAACAAAGACCCGGTGCCGAATCCTCTGTCCGATGATATTCAATACCATTGATGGGAGATTCATAGTCCGGGGTTTTCGCGATGTGAAGATGAGCGGCTAAAACTTAACCGAAGCCACACCATAATTCATATAAATCCGCTATTTTTGCGGGGTATTGTTGTTCCATCGGTCTATTTTTACAGTTTACAATATGGATTACAAAGATTATTACGCGATTTTGGGTGTACCCAAGACCGCCACTGCGCCTGAGATAAAGCGTGCCTATCGGAAGCTTGCTCAGCAGTATCACCCCGATAAAAATCCAAATGATAAAAAAGCAGAAGAGAAGTTCAAGGAAATAAACGAGGCAAATGAAGTGCTCGGCGACCCGGAAAAACGTTCGCGCTACGACAAGCTCGGCGCCAACTGGCAGAATTATCAGCCGCGTCCCGGCGGCGGCGGCAATCCACAAGACTTCAACTGGCAGGGCGGCGGGAAATCATACGAAGATGTGTTTAAAGGATTTGAAGGCGCAGGAGGCGGTGGATTCTCTGACTTTTTTGAAAATATCTTTGGCGGCGGCTCACGGACAAAACGTACCACGCCCAAAACAAAACCTCTTGAAACGACAGGGTTTATCACACTCGAAGACGCCTACAAAGGCAAGGCAATTCTCGTCGAGCAAGGTGGGCAATCCGTCGAAGTAAAGCTCAAGCCGGGCATCGCCGACGGGCAGAAATTAAATATCACCACCAAGCAGCTCGGCACCATTCTCCTCACCGTCAAAGTACTCAAAGACGATAAATTCACCCGCGATGGCGATGACCTCAAGGCAAATGTCACGCTCGACCTCTATATCGCTGTACTCGGCGGTGAAATTCAGTTCAAAACCTTCCGCGGTATGGTGAATGTAAAAATTGCACCCGAGACCCAGCCCAATACACAGAAAAAGCTCAAAGGACTCGGCATGCCCAAGCATAATTCTCCGGGTGAATTCGGAGATCTGTATCTGACATTCAATGTCACAATTCCAACAAATGTAACGCAAAAAGAAAAAGATTTATTCGAAAAATTAGCCAAACTACGGAAATAATAATGATACTAACCGACAAAGAAATCCTCGATAATATCGAACGTAAACGCATTGTCATTACGCCATTTGTACCCGAATGCCTCGGCACCAACAGCTATGATGTGCATCTCGGCAAAACACTCGCCGTCTATAATGACGCCGTGCTCGACGCCAAAAAACATAATCAAATTACGACCTTTGAAATACCCGAAGATGGCTACGTCCTTGAGCCAAATACGCTCTATCTCGGTGTAACGGAAGAATATACCGAAACGCACGATCACGTGCCCTTCCTCGAAGGCAAGTCGAGCATCGGTCGCCTCGGAATTGATATTCATGCCACAGCAGGCAAGGGCGATGTGGGATTCTGTAATTTCTGGACGCTCGAAATCTCCGTCAAGCTGCCCGTACGCGTCTATGCCGGAATGCCGGTCGGACAATTGATTTACTTCGAGGTAAAAGGCGAAGTGCTCACGCCGTACAGCACGAAGCGCTCGGCTAAGTACAACGAACGCAAGCCGGTGCCAGTGGAGTCGATGATGTGGAAGAATTTTTAATATTTCCGTAAGCCCTTATGACCACTACTCCTACGCGTTCATCTCCATGGAAGATCCTTCTCAATCCCGCCGTTGTGATTGCTTCCCTCGGTTATTTCGTGGATATATATGATCTCGTGCTCTTTAGCATCGTGCGTGTGCCGAGCTTGACCGCGCTTGGATTACAGGGTACCGAACTCCTGAGCAAAGGGCTCCTGCTCATCAATATACAGATGGTGGGGATGCTCATCGGCGGGATATTTTGGGGAATATTAGGCGATAAAAAAGGACGCATTTCGATTCTGTTCGGTTCGATTATTCTCTACTCAGTTGCCAATATCGCCAATGGGTTCGTGACTTCGGTCGAAATGTACGCAGTCCTCAGGTTTTTAGCAGGTATAGGTCTCGCCGGCGAACTCGGTGCGGGGATCACATTAGTGGCGGAAATTCTGCCGAAAGAAACGCGTGGCTATGGTACGATGATCGTGGCGACAATCGGTATCATGGGCGCAATTCTCGCTAATATTGTCGCCAAGCAATTTGATTGGACGACGGCGTATTTTATCGGCGGTGGCCTGGGGCTGGCATTGCTTCTGCTGAGAATTGGCGTTTTTGAGTCGGGAATGTTCGCCGCAACCAAAGAAAAAGATGTGTCGAGAGGTGATTTCCTGTCGCTGTTTACCAACAAAGACCGATTCCTTCGCTACGCGCAGTGTGTGTTTATTGGTTCGCCGACCTGGTTCATCGTTGGAATTCTCGTGACCCTTGCTCCGGAGTTTGCAGCCGCGCTAGGCGTCCAGGGGAAAATCGACGGCGGCAATGCCGTTGCGTACTGTTATGCCGGGCTCGCGCTCGGTGATTTCGCAAGTGGGATGATGAGTCAATTGCTCAAAAGCCGTAAAAAGACGATGCTGTTTTTTCTGCTCCTCAATTTCGCCTGTGTGCTTATCTATATGAGTTTACATGGGATGAGTGCTGATGCGTTTTATTTGTTTATCAGCTTTCTCGGATTCTCGTCGGGGTATTGGGCGATTTTTGTCACGATTGCTGCCGAACAGTTTGGTACCAATCTCCGCGCGACGGTCGCGACTACGGTCCCCAATTTTGCACGCGGTTCGCTCGTGCTTATCAGTCTGCTCTTTGTCACGCTCAAGCCAATCTACGGCATCACGACCTCCGGTCTGATTGTCGGCGCCATCTGCACCTCGATAGCTCTCATCGCACTTTATTTCATGAGTGAGACTTTTGGTAAAGACTTGGATTATATAGAGACGACGTAAAATAAACAGCCCATGGCTTGTAAAACCACGGGCTGTTTATAATTACGAACTGTAGCACCCCTAGCGCCTATTGCGTCAAAACGCACTACACATGCCGCTCAGCATGATACGAGCTCCGCACCAGCGGACCCGACTCCACGACATCAAAACCCATCTCCAGCCCAATACGGCGATATTCATCGAATTCACTCGGATGCACGAATCGATCCACCGGCAGGTGATTCTTCGTCGGCTGTAAGTATTGACCAAGCGTCAGGATATTAACGTTTACTTCCCGTAAATGCTCCATGACTTCCAGCACTTCCTCGCGTGTCTCGCCGAGACCAAGCATGACGCCCGTCTTGGTGCGCATGTTCTGCGCCTTGGCTTCCTTGAGCAGCGCAAGTGTCCAGACGAATTTCCCCTGCGGGCGCACGCGCCGGTAGAGGCGGGGAACTGTTTCTGTATTATGATTTAAAATATCGGGCTTCGCATCAATAATACGTTGGAGAGGTTCCATTTTCCCTTTAAAATCAGGAATAAGCACTTCGATGGTCGTATTTGGATTGAGCTCTTTGGTTCGAATAATTGTTTCCGCCCAAATCAGCGAACCGCCATCGGCACGTTCGTCACGATTAACGGAGGTAATCACGGCGTGACGGAGATTCATTTCACGGATTGATTCTGCTACGTGGCGGGGTTCGTCAGGGTCGATCTCAAGCGGACGTCCGGTCTTCACCGCGCAAAAGCCGCAGGAACGTGTGCAGGTATCACCTAAAATCATAAATGTCGCCGTGCCTGCATTCCAGCATTCGGTAATATTGGGGCAGCGCGCTTCTTCGCAGACGGTGTGGAGCGATTTGGAACGCATCATGGTCTTGATGGTTGCATAGCTTTCACCGCCGGGGGCGCGTACTTTGAGCCATTCCGGACGGCGTGAGGACGGCAGGAGTTGTTCGGCCGGCTGTATAACTGGCAATTCAAACTGAATCGGTTGGGCAAGGGTAGCGTTCATTTGAGATTGAATTTGTGGGTACAATTTTTACAAAAATACAAAAAAAGCCCCGTTCGCTGTCGTGAACGGGGCTTGGAAAGAGCGTTTTCGCTCGGTAAAGTAGGCAGTGAACTTACATGTCATGGCGGGTAGATTGCGCAATTGCCTGCTCTCGTCGTGCTGCTTTTTCTTTTTTAGAAGCAACGATGTAAAAGATAAGTAATGCTAAGCCGCCGCTAATAAACATAGTTGCGGGAAGTAAGTCGTGGGTGTTATAACTGACAAACTCATATTGGTTATAGATGCGTGTGCTTAGTGCATCTCCTACAAGCCAGCCAATTCCTACAAAAAACACGAGCAGTCCCCATTTCAGATTGGTCAGCGGATTCGGATTTCTCCGCTCGCGACGTTCTTGATGGAAAAGTTCGCGTATGTCTTCCGCGCTCATACCTTTATCAATAATTGCCATACGCTCGCGGTTGCGGGCTTCGATGTATTTCCAGACCACAAAACCGGGGATCCCGAAGGTTGAAAGGATTGCTACGAGCGGGATGAAGAGTTCTTCCGGATGATTCATTGTATTTTCCTTGAATAAATAATTATACCCTATCTTTTCCTCCTTTGACCGGAATTTTTGCGTTTAGGTTTCAGGATGGTGAAAAAAAGGTGGTTTTTGTGTGGTGATTTTTGTGGTTTGGTGGGGAATTATATGTCGTGAAGTGTACGGGTATAATGCCAACGTCCGTCATGCATAATCAGGGAATATACATGGGATTATATACAAATAGTGCTAATTTATCTTTTTTAGATAAATTTGTAGTAGCATTTCAAATCAACTGAATTCAATTGCTAGGTAAACTTATTATGAGACTACAGGTTATACAAGATGGGCATGGAAAAGCTGCGGGTGTATTTGTGCCGATGAATGATTGGAATACGATTGTTTTAAAGCATGAAGACCTAAAAGCATTGGTTAAGCTCGATGATTCGCCCAAAACGAAGCTATCTGAGCTCGCAGGAAAGCTATCCGGTGAAACGGTTGAAGAGATGCAAACCTATGTAGAAGCAAGTAGAAATGAATGGGAAGAACGATCACATAAAGATACCTAATCGATGAGCTATTTACTCGATACCAACACGGTTATTAATTTTCTTGGAGCATCGTTACCCGTGGCGGGTATGCGGTTGCTCAATACCACTGTCGATGACAATCCAATTGTTTCTATTATCACTAAAATCGAAACACTCGGTTTTAATTTTAAATCGATGGAAGAACAAACAATTGTAGAAATGTTTATTAATGGATCAACGGTCATTGACTTATCTGACGATATTGTCAGCAAGACAATAGAAATCAGAAAAACCAAAAAAATAAAACTCCCCGATGCCATCATAGCCGCTACCGCCGTTGTGTATGATTTGGTACTCATCTCCCGAAACACCTCAGATTTTACCAATATTGACGGCTTAAAAGTCATTGACCCGCATAGTTTGTAAAAGCATTGCTTAAGTTTTTGGAATGGTAAATCTTGGCTGAGAGGTTGTTCCATTTAAGATTATTGTCACCCACTTCCCGCCAACATCTACCGTAGAAATACCCCGCGTATCTGTACTTTGTACTAAACTCATCCATGCAGAGGTAAATCTACCCATGCACTATACGTGTGATGTTTTTGTTTCGCTTTAAGATGTTTTAAATAAAGGGTTTGTGGTTGGTCAGATAAATTGAATGGAAGGAAATCACAGACAGTTAATACAACCAAAAAGATGTTCCTTTTGCATCTAGTAGTTGATTTATAAAATCAGTAAAAGTATTCGTAATTACGCTCCAATCTTGTGGCCGGTCATCATGACAGCAGTCTATAACCTCATGGCTATTTGATTTGATTCTGAAGCCGATATAATCACCAGAGCCAAGCACAGAACAAAACAAAATAATTGATTCATCCCAATCGCTTCCATAAATATCTTTAAAATTGTTTGTTTCAAATTCTATTTCATTTGTGTCAAAAAAATGAAAACCAGCTTGACCTTCCAAATCATACAAAGTGCATCCATTCCAATATTTCAAAAATTCAATGTAATCTTTAGGAATTAGTTCCATAATAGTGCTACTTATGGATTCAATTTCATCTGAACTTGCTCCTGTTTTTCCAAACGAAATGGTTAGCTGACCTTCGGAGTTTAAGTGATTCTTCGTTAAAAAGAGATGTGCTAGCTTTTGGTAATATGTCATCATACTTAAGAGTTAATCTGGTATTTGGCTTTACAGACGGTTGGAAGAATTGGTCGGACGGTGAAAATTCAGACAATCCATTTCAGGAAGATTAGTAGTATCATAACCCGAACACGTTAATTTTTCTCTTATAAAATTGATAAGTTTTTCTAATTCATGAATAAACGCATTCTTTTCTACTTGAATATTTGCATTCTTTTGCAGCACGCAGGCAAGATGCGTAAATTCTTCAAACATTATAGTTAAATTTATTTTTACTGTATTCTGGGAAAAGAGAATATCCCAGCTATAAGGAAATGTATTTGATTTCCATTGAACTTGAAAGCTCCCTTCTTCCTGATTTGTAAGATTATCTCGAATCAATAAAATATCGTTTATCATTTCACTAATATCGTATTTATAATCAAGAGGAATATATACATGATTCCAGTTAAAAAAAGCTTGTTCGGTTCCAAATGCAAAAATCGTTTGAATTGCCTCGTTGAGCGTACTATCGTCTTTATCAAAGCACCCTGTCAAAGTTGGGTTACTTATTTGTACTTCAAACATAATTTTTTTTACTCCTTGTGTTTATAGTCGATTGGAAGAATTGGCTTGACGGGGAACACACCACCCACGAAGAAGTGTGCATATTCAACTATGCTAATCCCATAAATGCTCAAAGTACTTGCCAAATAGCGCAAGCCCTTCTTCCATTTTACGCTGGTCTAATTCAACATAATAATCGTTAAGATCTTTTCTATGATAATCTAAAACGCCATTAAAACCATATATCATAGTTTCTAGCATAGTTATCCATATTGTTTTGTACTCCTCTTCGGGTAAATCTTTATCCGGTGCCACCCAAACAGGTATTGCCCACATAGCACCATCTTTCCATTTCTGGCAAAACGCTTCTAAACGGATAACGATATACTCAGCAAGTACATATTTTAAATCCCATAATTCATCTTCATCGAAAGGATAGTTCCATGGTATTTCTGACATATTCACAATTTATGTATAGTGTTACAAAAAATTATTCCTTCCCGTTCAGTCAGTTACTACAACTGACCGTCAACACAAATCTATGAAAACATATTGCTTGTCCTGCCTTCGCAAAGGTTCGTCTTTTGAGTTGGGCAAACGTTGTGTTCGAAAACATGGACAATTTACAAAATCTCTGCTCTATGCATAGTTCACTCCCTCAAACAGCAGCATCGCGCTCTTGTGGTTAGTGCAGTGGTAAGTGCTTAGTATAGTGAATAAATGAGCGGACGAACCTAAAAAAATAAGATATTTGCACCACCCATGAA
>JBPOHH010000841.1:0-3741 GCA_052035765.1 Bacteroidota bacterium | reverse complement strand
CACGTAGTAAAATGTATCTTCCGAGAGTATTCCTACCCCTTCACCAGCGGCATTTGATTGTTAATAATACCCGAGAATTTTGAAAGTAACGACTCCATTGCTCGGGTGTCTGTTTCGAGATGGGCTAGGGTGCGTTTTACTTCCAGCGAACTCCGCTCGACACCGAATTTACGGGCTACTTTGGAGAGTTCGTAGCCATGTTGTGGGATGTCATTCGTGGCTATCTGACGGAGCGTCGTGGACTTATGGCGCTGACCCTCCTGCTGCAAATGCAAGGCGAGCTCTACTTCGTTGGGCGGGAAATAGACACCGAGACTTGGCGTTTCTTCCTCGTCTTCTTCATAGTCATTGCTTTCGGCGTATTGAAGCAGTACTTCACGCGGGAGAGGTTCTTCGAGATGCGCAAAGTCCGACACCGGTTTCTTTACAGGCGCTGCTTCTTCCTCTTCGGGCGCGAAATCTTCGGTGATTTCGCGGTTAATAATCGAACCCTGCTTATACATCGACGCCGCTTTCTGTACTGCTGCACGGTTGGGTTCTTCGACCTTCTCGGCTAAAAGTTCGTCAAACTTTGTCGTCGGTGTGCGGTCAATTCTCGCCTTGAGTTTGGATTTTCTCCACCTAAAATACAGCCATACTAAGTAAAACGCCGCCGTCACGACGAATCCCACACCGGCGATAGCGCCAGTTTTCATCCAATCGTCGATCATACCGGACTCGTTTTGCCTTGTCGGCGTGACAGATGCCGGAGTTGAAAAGATAGACGCAAAACGTGTCGTGTCTTTAGGTTTTTGAACCGTAGAATCTTTATGTTCGGCAAGTGCAACGCTTGTGTCAGCAGCAGAATGTTCATCCAAAATAGACGCCAGCGACACAGGTTCACTTATGCCCGTGCTGTCGGTTGGCGGCTGATATTGTGCAGGTATGTCGAGTATTGACCGCACGCCGGACTGCCCTGCATACTCATCCTGAAAGCGTTTTGCCTTGTCGTCCTGATGTTTTAGTCGTGCAATTTGGGCGAGAGCTGCATAGATATCGGGTATCGTCGATTTGTTTTCGAGTGCGGAATTGAGCCTGGCGCTTGCTTTGTCGAGGTCACCGGTTTGGAGGGCATCAATACCCGAAAAGAAGAGTGCGTCGCTGCATTTCAGTTCAGCAGATTTTGCAATCGTTTGATAGGCAGAAGCGCTGATTTCCTTCTCACTTCCGAGCAAGGCAGTGCGGTATAAATCATCGGACTTGGAGAGCGAATCCCAGGAGAATACATCAATCATCACAGCATTCGAATACGGCAGCTTCACCGCCGTAAATCCTTTTTTATCATTCAGTTGAATCATCACTTGGATGTTCTTTCCCGACTGCTTGCAATATACGTCTTCGATTGACCCTTTCCCCTGTGTCATCCGCGTTTCTTCAGCGGCTGAGTAGTTCGGGAAATTGAGCGTGATACGGCGTTTGTCGGGAGATAATTGGGAGGAGAATCCAAGCGGCGCGTGCGAACAGTACAGCAGGATTCTTTTTGGAGAAATCGTCACACGTTCGATAGAATTTTCAGCAGAAAATGCCTGTGAATTCGAAATGACGAAGAGGAGAATCAGTAAGGAGAGAATTGATTTCATTGCGCGTCCCTGCGATAGTACAAAGTTGAATTTGTACTATGAGAGCAAGGGGAATGCCAATTTGAATGTCGTGCCTTTGCCGTCCTGCGAGGAAACCTGAATATCACCTCTGAACTGCGCCGTAATTGTTTTCACAATCGAGAGTCCGAGCCCTGTTCCCTTCCCCTGCGGCTTGGTCGAGTAAAACGGTTCGAAGATCGAAGCAATCGTTTCTTCCGGTATTCCAATCCCCGTATCGGCGATGGTAATAAAAGCGCGATTCTTTTCCGTCGAAGAAGTAATGGTAATCGTTCCGCCGTCCGGCATTGCATCCCGCGCGTTGAGCATGAGGTTCAAGAGAACTTGTTCGATTTGTGTTTTGGTGGCTGAGATTGAGGGAGACGGCTCTTCACATTCGGTATAGATTTGAATTCCATCACGATTAAGCTGTGAATTAATAAAAAAGAGCACTTCATTAATCACGAAATTCACTTCGACACGTTCGAGTTGCGTTTCAGATGGTGCATTGCGTGCAAAGTCTAATAATCGCCGCGTAATATCGCTGATACGATATACTTGCTGCTTAATAATCTCAATACGGCGCTCGGAGCTGCCGACACCGGACTCGAGCAGTTGCAGGTGAGCAAGCAGGATTTGGAGCGGATTATTCACTTCATGCGCCACGCTGCCGGCGAGTTCGCCAATGGAGGCAAGCTTGGAGGATTGAAGCATTTGTTTATTGAGCTGTCCGAGGCGTTTATTCATGCGGGTAATTTCCTCGGCGCTGCGGATATTATCGAGTGCCATCATTGCTGCTTCGGTAGCGGCAAGAAGGGTGGAAATATCATCCGTGCTGAAGGATTCGGCAGTTTTGCCGCTTGCTGCTACGAATATTCCGACGGGCGCATTGCGGAGGAAAAGCGGCACAAGGAGAATATTCGCCTCCTCTAATGGTGCATTTTCGGTGATATTGGGAATAATGCGTGCGTCGCGCTGTTCGATTGCCCAGGTAATAATCCCCTGTTCATCCAAATGCCGCACGATGAGCGCAAGCGGATTGTCTTCGATGAGCTGCTTACCCGCCTGCACAAGTGTTTGCGAGGTCGAGATCGTAAAAATTCCGCATTCACGAATTTCGAGGAGTTCTTCTAAGTGCTTTTGTAATTGGAATATTACTTCATCAACCGTCGTAGCATTCTGGAGTAATCCATACGTGGTCTCCGGTTTTGTCGATACCGATACCGGTGCCGGCTGATCGGCACTGCGACGCTGCTGTCGAAGATTCTCAACTTCGCGTTGGAGTAATTGAAGCGCTACTTCGAGCGTACGGATGTATTCTTCACGCGTTTGCGCAAATTGACCGGCTCCCGGCAGGAATTCACCAATTTCAGCAGTATCTATCGTTGGGATTTCGACCGGTTTGTCTGATGGTATCTCGGATATTGAAGGCATATAATTTATTCACAATCGCTTGGAAGACTCGCCCTATAACGTTTGCTTGGGCTTGTAAAGTACTGCAATATACGTGCTATCGCGTACATGAGAGAACATATACTTCAAAATCAAACTGAATTTTCATGCCAAAAAACAAAAGGCGAACATTGCTGTTCGCCTTTTACACTGCATTTATCAATTTCATCGAAGTAAAGCATACACGAGCATTGTGCCGAGAGAGAAGCGCATAATTTCGGATGCTCGATAGACATTTTTTTGAATATAATCACTGAGGTAAATCGTTGCGAGAGTAATAGATATCACACAAAAAGCAGCTAAAAAACCGGTGGTAATATCCTGCGACTTGGCATAAATACGACCAAAACTCGAGAACCACGGCGTTCCGAATAAAATCAGCAAATGCACGATATAGACATGGAATGATTTTTTGCTGAAGAATGAGTAGATTTCACGATAAGCGCTTATGCGTCTGTGGAGGCGCGCCATGAGAGTAAATATAATGAGAATCAGCCCGATACGGATGAGCATAAACGCGGGATTCGACATCATAAAATCATGATTTGGCAGCGGTAGTTGACTAAGAATCAATGCGCTTACTCCGGCGAATGCGAGAACAATCACGCCATAGATTGCGCTTTTTTTGAGGAGGAATTCATCACGTTCTTCGGCGGTCATGGACTTGAGATAT
>JBPOHH010000509.1:0-2479 GCA_052035765.1 Bacteroidota bacterium | reverse complement strand
GCAAACCATTGACTATCTGAAGGATTGTGAAAATGTGATGGGGATGGAGTGGTGATGAGGGGATTTTGTAGTCCGGATAGTTGAAAAACAACTACCCGGACTATGAATTATACCTACATCTCACTTCTTCAGTGTCACCAATACTACAGCTCGAGTCCCACCACTCTCAGCTATCAAATTATAAACACCGTTTGCAACTCCATCTAACATTACAGTAAACTTGGGTTCACTATTATCAAATTCCATCACCTTCCCACCTATGAGTGTAGAAAGTGTGTAGTGTATGGGTGTGCTTTCAGGGAATTGGAGGTTGGTACGGTCGATTGTAAGGGAGTTGGTAGCAGGATTGGGATAACAGTTCAATTTAGCAGCCGTGTGCAAAAGCATTTTATTTTCATCTACTTCCAAAGTATTTACATCAATTTTCCATACTCCTAAGCCATACGTACCGGCGTACAAAGTAGTACCGCTTATAGACAAGGAAGTAATTTGCAGATTCGTCAAGCCATCATTAATTGGAGTCCACGTATATCCATCATCCGTACTGCGATAAACCCCGTAGTCCGTTCCGGCAAACAGAGAACTACCTACCGAAACAATCGAAAATGAATATTCGGTGGGTATGGTGAGACTGTCCCATGTTGTACCATCATTACGGCTACAGAACAATCCTGCTTCCGTTTCGATAAAAATAATAGAATTACAAACACTCACACTTCGAATATATTTATTTCTAGGAATATCAGTCAATTTACTCCATGATTCTCCAATATCCGTACTCTGGTATATTGATAACGTTGTATCGGATATAACTGCATAAACGGTTGTTCCACTTGTTATCATTGAGGTAATATACTTTTCTTTGGGAAATCCGGTACTTTTTTCTATCCAACTTGTACCGTAATCGGTACTTTTATAAATACCACGACTACCGGTAATAATCGAGCTACCAATTTTTGCAATACTCGTAATTCTATCATTTGGCAAATCATCAAGAATGGTATCCCAAGTTATTCCATTATCAGAACTTCGCAGCAAATAACCGTAGAAAATTGTAAATATTTTTCCTTCTGCCACAATTATATCACTGGTCAAATCTCTGCTGATTTTTGCCCATGAATCGCCGTTGTCAGTACTTAAGAACAATCCCGTGATATAGCTATTTGTTGTAGCAGTTCCAAATATCATAGAGCCATTTGCATAGGTATAAGAAATGTACTGACTAAATATTCCCTTCGTAGGTGACTGCCACGATTTTCCTTCATCTCTGCTCACAAAAATAGAATCTCCTTCTGCAACAAAAACCCTATCACCATAGCAAAAAACAGCAGAAATATTTTTTTTAGGAAAAGCTATTTCTTTCCATGATTTACCATTATTTGTTGATTTAAAAAGACCGTAGATTAATGTACCCGCATAAAGATTTTTTCCGTTACCATCCATACACTCTGTATAGTTTGGATCAAAACTAGTAGATGGTACTTCCCAATAATTACCACCATCGGTACTATAATAAAATAAGAAAAACGATTTACCATATAATACCGACCCGACTCGTTTTAAGACTGACAATTTTAATGTATCCCCAAAATACTTTACTATATTCCATTTGACTCCGTTATCCAACGAACGATAGACACCTTTACTCGTTAAAGCAAAAACGGTTGAACCAATTGTTTCAAAAGCAGTAGGCACAAAATTTGGCATGTCGATCTTTGTCCAAGTGTCACCCATATCCGTACTTCTATATCCGCTTTGGTATCCGCAGGCAAACAATACACTACTATTTGCTGCAATTGTAATATCATGCAAATCCAAATTATTCGTTACATTAGCCCATGTAATTCCATTATCCGAACTTCGAAACACTTCATCATCATCAGAAGATGCGAAAATAGTTTTTCCAATCACTGCAAAAGACTGAACACGGGCTATGTTTGATAATTTTAAGGATGTAGGACTCCAAGTAGCTCCTGAATCTAAACTCCTATACACACCATTGAATCCGCCTAAAAATAATGTGGAACCAATAGCTCCAAAAGCCTCGGGATAGATACCATAGGGACCACTATTACATTGTTTCCATTGTGCAGAGAGGCTAAAAGAAGATAAAAAAGTGATGCAGATGAACGTAAAAATTATTTTCATAAACTAGAGAATAAAATCATGAAAAGGAACTGATGAATTGATGTGCACAAAAATACGTATTATCTAAATTGTAATTATCCGGAAAATAAAAAAAGGTGCAAGTCATTGCACCCTAAACTATTTAAAATAGGAGCAGTATTTCCAACTACTCCTTAAAATCTATCTTTGAAGCGTACTGCTTATCTGTTCTATGCATCTATTCAGGTAGTTGTGCATTTTAAATGACTTATTGAGGCACCCTCTCCCCCAACTCCTTCACCCGGCACAAAGCTCCATACGAACAGTACTCGCAGCTCGATGTAAGCGGCTCAACCGGAAAGTGCTTGTTTTC
>JBPOHH010000836.1:0-3041 GCA_052035765.1 Bacteroidota bacterium | reverse complement strand
CTCCATTTAGCGGTGGGCTTGCGGTGGTCTATCGCAATGGCATGCCATCCTATATTCACCCAAACGGCGAGCAGGCATTTGAATGCACGTTCCCGGCGGTGGGAGCATTCGAAAATGGACGCGCGCTTGTTCGCACAGCATCCAAAAAATACGGCATGATTGATATGCATGGGAAATTATTCATCGATACCGTGTATTCTGAAATTCGTCCCTTCACCGACGGGCGCGCAGTGGTAAAAAGCGCTAGTGAAAGGAATGAAGTTGGTGTCATTGATACGCTTGGGAGGATTATCATTCCGTATGGTAAGTATTCTGAAATTAATGACCTTAGTGATGGATACTTTACAGCTGAAGTGCAGGATACTATCAATGGGAATACAATTGCAACGGTTGTAATTGATAAAATGGGGAAAGTCATCTCGTATCTGAAAGAAAATAATCAGTATGAAATTATAGGTGACTTTCATTGTGGTCTCGCGCGGATAAGACTGCTCTCTACTGCAAAGGATGAATATGGTTCAGATTATGAAGGATTTATCGATATCCATGGTCGTATTATCACCGGTGGCGCACGATATGCATCGGTTGAGGATTTCTCTGATAATAGAGCATTTGTTAGTGATAAACGTGAAAATTATTTTATCATAGACACCCAAGGAAAAGTAGTAACCACAAAAAAATTCAGCGAGGTTGCGGGTTCTTACAGAGAAATGGGATTCAAAAATGGCGTGGCACTAGTATTAGACGGGCTCTGGGGACTGATTGATACGAACGGCAACTATATTCTCAAGCCCCAATTTCGAGGTCTTGATCATAATGCAAGAGACGGCGAGTATATCTATTTTTCAGAAAATTATTCAGATTCGAATAATATATATCATAATTCTATTGGAATTGCCAAAACAGACGGGCGTATAATTTTACAACCCCAAATATATCGTTATGTGCGTGAAGGGTTTAGGAATGGGGTTCTTAACTGTTATATAAATAACAAACCTACCTACGTAAATACATCAGGCAAAATCATCTGGCAAGGAAAAGAGCTCAAGGATGAAAGCATGACTCAGACACCTACAACGGTTAACATTGATTTTATGAGGCGTGGGCATTTTTACGCATATTCAACTCCTCAATCTAGCTCCAGTTACGGCTGGGCAGAGTCATCGAATTATCCAAAGCAAATTCCCTCTAGTTTTAATTTTCAGTCTTCTGCGCTAAGTGTAAAAGTAATAACAGAATTCATGAATTACTACTCAACAATAAGGCAGAAAGGGTGTGAATTTTATATCGCAAATACGACGAAAGATACGATTAGATTTAATGCTCAGGACAGTAGATTATACATGAAAATTCAAGCGTTGAATCCTCAAGGGAAATGGATGGACATAGAGTATTTACCGAATAGTGATTGCGGTAACAGTTATCATATCGTTCGTTTAGAACCGAATTACTATTGGAAGTTTGTTGCACCGCATTATGAGGGTGATTTTAAAACAAAACTTAGGGTCGAGTTAAAATATATAGACCCGTCAGACAGAAGTACGGAACGATTCGGAAGGAAGAAAGAAATCACCATCTACAGCAACGAATACCCCGGGAGCGTCAATCCTGCACAATTCTGGCGGAAGGAGCGTTATTATCCGAATGGTATTATGGATCCTTATGATGAGTAAGTGGCATAAATAGCTAGAGGTTTCGCATCAAAATCATTATGCTTGTTTTCAGCTCCATCGGAGCGAAATCTTACTAGAAAATGTACCAAACACGAGTATAAAGCTCCATCGGAGCGACATTACCAAAGTAGAATCACTCACTATATCGCTCCGATGGAGCTGAATGGAATGTTGGGGCGTAATTTCTATTGATATTTCGCCCTTCCAGGGCTTTTGAACGCTCGAAATTCTCCATGGAAATTTGATGCGGAAACCCTAATAAATAACCAACCTCCATGACAATAGGTTAGGTTGTAGGAGTGAATCGCAATCATCCTAACGCCAGCACGACCGGGGCGAATGCAATTCGCCCCTACGATAAGACTATACATTCCAAAACCGCAACATTTTCCGGCGCATTTTTCCAGCTCATGAGCGTACGAAGCAAGTGTATGGTGTCAAAAATAATTCCCTCCGCCCTGCCCTCTCAAATACTCAATGCTGTCAACTTAAGAAGAAATAGGTATATAATTGAACACTTCGACAAGCTCAGTGTGACTATAAAACCTTCGTCATGCTGAGCTTGTCGAAGCATCAAGCAAATGCCAATTTCTTAAGTTGACAGCATTGCTCAAATACTCACCCCACTCTATCCGTCACCCCGCGCCGAAGATTTTTTTAAAGACCCTTATTTATAGTGCATAATGAGTAATAGCGACCGACGTTCCCGAAGAGTTTCCGATATTCCTGCCCCGAAATTATCCCGCGACGAATCCAAAAAACAGCTTTTTTTCCTGCTTTCCTTCTACAAGCCGTATCAGTATAAGGCATTGATTGCGCTTGTGATTATGATTGTCACTGCCTCTGTCGGACTGCTCTTTCCTCGGCTTGTGGGTATGATCCTCGATGCTGTGCTCCATCCTGATATTTCAAAGTTTACACCCGGTATGCTCGCCGGCGCGCTTTTGGGTGTGATTGTGATTCAATTCGGGATTCGCTATATATTTTCGATGCAGCTTGCGACGATTACCGAGAATGTGATAGCCACGCTGCGAACGCGGGTATTCGAACATTTAATCCGCCTGCCGATGACATTTTTTGGCGAACGCCGCGTTGGTGAATTATCCTCCCGCCTCTCGTCTGACCTCACACAAATCCAGGAAACCTTCTCCTTTGCAATACTTGAATTACTCCGGCAAACGATCTTTCTCGTTGGCGGTGTGGCATTTATCGTGAGCAAAAGTATGAATCTCGCCGCGCCAATCCTGCTTGCGATGCCGATTTTGGTGGCAATTGCTGTGTTATTTGGTAAGAAAATCCGGGTCTATAGCACCAAAACACAGGACGCACTCGCGCAGTCAGCAACGATTGTCGAGGAAACGCTCCAGG
>JBPOHH010000398.1:0-4270 GCA_052035765.1 Bacteroidota bacterium | reverse complement strand
GGAGATAATTGTTCGCTGACGGTGGTAAATGATTTAAAATCAGTAAATAAGACTGTCACATTATCGAAGAGTTTCGCGTCGGCTGTGCCTTTTGCTTTTAATTCTTCGGCTACTTCGGCGGGGAGGATATTTAAGAGTAAAGTGTCGGAACGTTCTTTCTCTTTTTCGCTCACTTTTTTCTCTTTGCTGATTTTATTTCTTTGCAACAAGAATATACCTGCAAAAAGTAGCATAATACTGAAACCGCCGATGAATGCGTTCCGAACAACCTTTTGCTTGTCTAACTCTTTACTTTGCATTTCATTATCTTTATTAAGCAAGGCGATTTCTGCTTCTTTCTTTTCAACCTCAAAATCAATTTGCAAACTGGTCAATGAGTTCGCGCTAGCTGCCTTTGCAAGTGTATCTTTGATGGAGGTATATTTTTTGAAATAGAGAAGTGAATTTCTATTGTCGCCGAGCTTCAGGTAAAGATCGCTTATTGCAAGCAACCCATCGGTATTTTTGGGTTCCATCTGTAAGCTCTTTTGTAATAATCGCATCATAATTTGGTCCCGCGATGCAGGTGAAAATCCCTCTTGTATCAGCAGTGCATCTGGCGCATTTTTTATCGCCAATGCTTTTGTTACGAGATTCGCTCCAACATTATCATTGGAACGTAATTTTTTAGCAAGTGAATCGGCGGATTTGAGATGTGAAAACGCCTGCTTGTAGTTGCCGAGTTTCAGTTCAGTCTCCGCAAGAAAACAATGCACTTCGTTGGTGCGATATTCTTCATGGGTGATAGTACTCAACTTCAAAGCCTGCAGAAATGCTTCCCGTGCTTCGAGGTACTTGTGCTGACGTTGATATAACATGCCGATACGCTCACGTACTGATGTCAAATGACTTAGTAATCCGGCGCGTTCTGCCAACTCTCCCGCTTTCTTGGTATATTTCAACGATTCTTCATCCTTGCCTAAATCACCGAGGAGTTTTCCAATACTACCGGAGACAGAAATTTGCTTTTCGATAGAACCGACTTGCTCGGCAATATTGAGCGATTTCAGCCAGTTTTCTAGCGATTGGACATGCTGTGCTGTTTCCATATAATTGATAGCCAAGACAAAGTATGCACTCCCCATTACTTGTAGCACATTCTCTTTTTGGGCAATCCGTAGTCCATTCTTTGCATATTCCTCCCGCTTGAGATTGTCATCTGTCTGTATCCCGATTTCACACCAGGAAAATCCCAACCATGGCTGATTTCCCAATTTTTGAAATATATCGCGCGCATTGTACACGTATCGTGTACTGTCCTTAATTCCCCCACCGCTCAAACTATGTACATGCCTGCCGAGAAAGAAACTTGCACGACCGATACCGAGTGTGTTGTTTGTTTGAGAATATACTTCTAATGCCTTTCGTGAAAGTGCAAGCCGTTCATTGCCTTGTCTGATTCTTGCCAATTGCAGATAATACTCCGCCAAGCTGTTTTTATCATTGATGTTGGCGGTAATCATTAGTACTTTTTCGAGGAGTTCTTCCCGCTCTTTAATTTTCCCTTTATAATGCAACAGATTCACTTTTAAAAGATAAGCATCTGCAAGTCCTTTTTGATAATTGAGCTGTAGTCCCAAAACGATTGCGCGATCGGCAACGGCAAGTCCACTGTCCACCTGCATCCATTCATAAACTTCAGCCAAGCTATTGAGTATATTCAGCTTAGTGTAGTCCGAACTTCTGTAATCTGCGTTGAGTTTAAGCAGACTGTCGAGCTTAGTCTGCTGCCCATGGCACATAATAGATCCAAAACAAACGAATAAAACACAGAAAAGAATTTTCATGGTTTCTCCACAAAATACATCTTCAACATCCCCTTATTCTTCGCATCAATTTCACCGCGATATTCACAGGTAAATTGATTCTTCACAAGCGCGTACGTCGTCTCCGAAATATTAATTTTCCCGGCTTCGGAATTCTGTTCCATACGCGCCGCCGTATTGACCGTATCACCCCAAATATCATACGCGAATTTCTTCACGCCCACAATCCCGGCAACCACACTTCCCGAATTAATTCCAATGCGAATTTCAAAGGTTTTTGCGCCCAATTCTTTGCTTCGATTCGCCATAAATTCGCGTATTTCGAGCGCTGCATTCACGACATTTTCGGCGTGTTGTTCATTCGCTTGCGGCAGCCCGCACACGGCGAGATACGCGTCGCCGATGGTCTTGATTTTTTCAATCGAATACTTCTCGCATATTTCGTCAAAAACCTTGAAACATGCGTGGAGTTCATTCACAAGTTCTTGTGGAGAAAGTGTTTCGCTCACTGTCGTAAATGATTTAAAATCGGTGAATAAGACTGTGACATTATCGAAATGTTTGGCGTCGGCTGTGCCTTTTGCTTTTAATTCTTCGGCTACTTCGGCGGGGAGGATATTGAGGAGTAATGAATCGGATTTTTCCTTTTCTTCGCTGATGATTTGATTTTTTTCTTCGAGGGCGATATTGGCGTTTTTCTTGAGGCGGAAGCGGTTGTAGAGGATAAGAGCGATGAGGAACACGAGAACAAGTCCGGCAATGAGTGCATTGCGGGTAATTGCCTGTACTGCATCTTTTTTGCTTTGTTCGATGCCGGCTGCTGTCTCTTTTTGGGAATATTCATACCGAAGCTGCTGCTGAGTGGCCTTTTTATTGGTTTCACTGTTGACCAAGCTGTCGCGGAGGGAATAGAAGAGCGTAAGATGTTTAATTGCAGCAGCATTATCACCTTTTGTGCTGTCGAGTTCATAGAGAAGGCGATAACAATTTCTCACCCCTTCCAGGAGTCCGATGCTCTTGCATATCGTAAAACCGCTGTCTAGGTATTTGGCGGCTTCGTTGAACTTTTTTTGCCGTGTATAGCATGCGCCGAGACTATTGTAGGAGAGCGCAATGCCGTTTTTGTTGCCGAGCTCTTTATACATTGGCAGCGCCTCTAGGAATCGAGCAATCGCTTCCGGGTAGTTTTTCGTCTTAAAATGCGAGTATCCAATATCCATAATAGAGCTGGCAACCCCCAGTTTATTGCCAAGCTCCCGATAGATTGTAAATGCATCACGCTTATATTTCAAGGATTCATCTATTTTTCCCTGATTCGAATACACGGTTGCAATATTCGCAAGATTGATTGCTTTCCAGAGTTTATTACCCACCTCTTCGTTGATGTTCAGTGCTTTTAAAAAGTACTTCAATGCATCGGTTTGATTACCGAGCGTAAGGTACAGCGTGCCGATATTATTAAATGTGCCGGCAATGCTTTCTTTATTGCCGAGCTTTTCATCTATCGTCAGGGTTTCAAAATTATACCGGAGTGCTTCATTGATATCGCCGAGGTGCATAAATACTATTGCTATGTTGCCCATGGAAGATGTCATGCCGGACGAATCGTTTGCTTCCCGCCGCAGTTGCAGAGCTTTAGTATGCAACTCAAGCGCTTGCATGTAATTCCCTCTGTCATCGGCAATTCCGCCGAGGATATTGTAGCCGCCGCCGAGGCCTTTCTTATAACCGTTGCGCTCCGAAACAGCAATCGCCTGCCGGGCATATTCACTTGCTTTGTCGGGGTTGCTATCCCAGTACTCGCGCCCGAGTTGAATCGTGAGATTAGCCCGCGTGGTGTCGTGACGGGCGGTCGTCAGAAGCTTTTGCAGTGAATCCACCGTACGCTGATCTTGCGCGTATGCCCGGACCGATACCACTACGACAAGGAGAAACAGGAGAAGATTATTCATATACGTAGCTGCGAGGTTCCACAAAATACATTGTTAATTTTCCCTTATTCTTTGCATCAATTTCCCCACGATACTCGCAGGTAAATCTATCCTTCACAAGCGCATACGTCGTTTCAGAAATATTAATTTTCCCGGCTTCGGAATTCTGTTCCATACGCGCCGCCGTATTGACCGTATCACCCCAAATATCATAGGCGAATTTCTTCACACCGACAATTCCCGCAACCACACTTCCCGAATTAATTCCAACACGAATTTCAAAGGTTTTCGCGCCTAATTCTTTGCTTCGATTCGCCATAAATTCGCGTATTTCGAGCGCCGCATTCACGACATTCTCAGCATGCTTTTCATCAGCAAGCGGGAGTCCGCAGACGGCGAGATACGCGTCGCCAATGGTCTTGATTTTTTCGATCGAATACTTCCCGCATATTTCGTCAAATGCTTTAAAACATGCATGTAATTCATTCACTAATTCTTGTGGAGATAATTGTTCGCTGACGGTGGTAAATGATT
>JBPOHH010000044.1:0-2122 GCA_052035765.1 Bacteroidota bacterium | reverse complement strand
ACGTCTTCCAGGCATCCGGTGCTGAATTCGGACTCGATTATGCAAACAAAGCTCGGAGATTCTCTAACGATTCTCCAATGTGGGATACAGTTGTTAACTATGTATGGAATAAAGATTTCCAAAAAGGCGATAAAGTTGTATTCAAAGTAGTTGGTGGTGCTTTAGGTTTGCCTTTGCCAGGTGCTAAAATCTCTGCAAAAGTGGTGACAAGTGTACCTAAAGTCGAGGACTATACTGATAACATGCTTGATCAGATTAAAATTGTACCGAATCCTTACTATGTTACTGAACAGTCTCAACGCTCGCCTTACGATGCAAAGATTAGATTTACAAAGCTGCCAAAGCAATGTACAATTAAAATTTATACCGTTACCGGTGAATTACTTCGTACTATTGAACACAACGAATTTCTTTCTCCAGAGCCGGATAAATATGCAATAGAACCTTGGGATTTCTTGACATCTAATCGTCAACGTGCTGCAAGCCAGACATTAGTTGCTGAAATTACAACACCCAATGGTGCAAAATCAATTCAAAAATTCTCTTTAATTGTTGGTGGATTCCGTCTTATTTCTGAATAATTTTACTTGCTTCATGACCTCGGCGAGGTTTCGCCGAGGTCATAAGCGAGCAAATTCAGATAAATTTTTCTCAACATTCTACACAGTAATTAACAGTAGAAATTATTCTCAGGAGATATTTACAATGAAAAAAATATTACTATCATTATCGCTAGTATTGACTGGAGTTGTAGCAAGCACGCTCATGCTTCAGGCTGAAGATACTAAAAATTCTAGTGGGTCATCATCTGGAGATTTCCGTAAGGTCGGTGCTTCCGGTGGACAATTTTTGAAAATAGGAGTAGGTGCTCGAGCATCAAGTATGGCAGGTGCCTATGGTAGTGTAGGAAGCGATGTCACATCGATTTACTGGAATTCTGCCGGAATTTCGGACATTCAGGGTCTTGCTGCAAATTTTACCTATACTTCTTGGTTCGCCGGATTCTCTCATAACTTCGTCGGAGCATGTGTTCCACTCGGTGATAAATACAAAGCAGCTCTGACACTTTCTTCGTTCACAAGCGGGAACATTCCAATTACAACGATTGAAAAAGAAACAGGCACAGGAGCGAGCTATCAGGTTAATGATATTGCGATCGGTGCTTCATTCGGCGGATATGTTACCGAGCAGTTTGCATTCGGTGCTACGATTAAATATGTTCAAAATGCTTTTGCTGCAGTATCGGCAAGTGGACTTGCCTTTGATTTGGGAACAATCTACAAAACCGGATTTCAAGGTACTCGCGTCGCATTTTCTATTCATAACCTCGGTGGTCAGCAGTCCTATACCGGAGCAGACTTAAATCGCACAAGCAAAACAGTTCCTGAGCAAAATGCCAGTCCTGTCGACGCTCAGGTACTCACAAGTCCATACAACTTACCCCTCATCTTCCGCGCTGGGATTTCGACAGATGCAATGAGCATCGTCAATGGCGAGAGCTCAACTCCGGATGATGCTAATCACAAATGGATTGTCAGTGCTGATTTTGAGACATTATCCGATACACCTGAACAGTTCTCTATTGGTACGGAGTATGTATGGAACAACTTCGTTGCAATTCGCGGTGGCTATCGCTTCGGTCATGATACGTTTGGTCTGGCCGGCGGTCTTGGACTGAAGTATATCAGCGGTGGATTCGACGGACAACTCGATTATTCGATTAATCCTGTTAGCAATTTCGGGTTTGTTAATCGATTCAGTGTATCGGTCAGAGTACCGTAAAAACGCTAGAACTCCAGTCTTTATAAGTGCTATTATATATCATGCACGAATTAAAACTCAATTGCCGTTGGATAATTCGTTCAACGGCAATTCTGTTTATGAGGAGGTAGATACTATGAACTTGATACAATGTACTACAATATGCCTGAGTATTCTTTTGCTGAGCTTCGTTCCAAGCACTTCGGTTGGTCAGCATATACCACTTACGATAGATGCAGCTCAATTCAGGTACGACGAAAACCGTACGATATGGGAAATGTATTACGCATTTGCTGATACATCGCTACGATATATACCTGCTGCAAAAGGTGGCTATATAGGTTCTTTGTATTTCAAAGTA
>JBPOHH010000882.1:0-4493 GCA_052035765.1 Bacteroidota bacterium | reverse complement strand
TTGCGGAGAAAGCGGGCGTTGGTCTGCGGTTTATCCGTGAAGCCGAGCAGGGGAAGGCGACTCTTCGATTGGACAAGGTGAATCAAGTTCTCCGGCTCTTCGGTTGTGAGGTCGGAGTAGTCGCAAGTAAGCGGGAGCAATAATATGAGAAAAGCTGAAATCTATATGCACAATCAGCTTGCGGGATACCTCGTGCAGGATGAGAATGGCTATTCGTTTTTCTATGCCGAGGAATATCAGAATCTTCCGCAGGCACAAGCAGTTAGCGTGACGCTGCCATTGACAAATACAACCTATGTGAGCACACGTCTGTTTCCATTTTTTGATGGTCTAATTCCGGAAGGATGGCTTCTGGCAATTGCTGAGAAAAACTGGAAAATTAACCCCCGTGATCGAATGGGACTCCTGATGGCATGCTGTAACGATTGCATCGGAGCCGTTCATGTCGAAGCAATGCAAGAAGAGGAGTAAGTATCTATGAAACAATGCTTGTACTGTTATCAGCCAGTCGATAACGAAACAGAATTTCACCCACGGTGCAGTAAGAAAATCTTTGGTTCACTAGTGCCGCCCGTCGTGCCATATTCCGAATCTGATATCGATGAGCTTGCTTTGGAACTCGTGCGTAGCCGAAATTCAGTAACCGGAGTGCAACCCAAATTATCCGTTGAAATTACAACGGGAGCGAGTAAAAGTTCCCCTAAACGCTTTACTATCGTTGGGCTTTGGGGTGATTATATACTCAAGCCGCCGACGATTCAATACCCTCATTTACCGGAAGTTGAAGATGTCACCATGCATTTGGCTTCCCTTGCCAAAATTACGTGCGTTCCACATAGTTTGATACGGTTGCAATCGGGATGCTTGGCGTATATTACCAAGAGAATCGATCGGACAAAGCAGGGCAAAGTACACATGGAAGATATGTGTCAGCTCACCGAACGCATGACGGAGGACAAGTATTACGGTTCGTACGAACAAATTGCAAAAGCCATTATAAAATACTCCGTTAACCCACTACTAGACTGCATTAATTTTTATGAAATGGTACTCTTCTCGTTTTTAACGGGTAATGCTGACATGCACTTGAAGAATTTTTCCCTGATGTGCACTCCCGGTATCGGATATCATCTTGCACCGGCGTATGATATGGTATCGACTGCTCTCGTACATCCGGCCGATACAGAAGAGCTGGCGCTTGCTCTCAATGGAAAAAAACGAACAATCGGACGTAAAGATTTTATGACTGCATTTGCAGCTATTTCATTGGATAATAAGACGATAGAGTCGATGATGCGAAAATTTGAGAAGTCCATTCCTTCGTGGTACGAGTTTATTGGGCATAGCTTTCTGCCGGAGGATATGAAGGTGGAGTTCGTGCGCTTAATTCAAACACGCGCCGAGCAGATTCGACTCGAAGTCTGAGGTGAGAGAGCGGATTGTCAATTACTCTTTTTCTATTACCAATAGAATTATGGAAGGGATAAACTCTACAATCCAGACCATCAAACGCATAGCTCGTGGATACAGATACACAGAAATTTCAAAAAAATGATCAGGTTTGATTTCAATGATTACAAGGTCTCAAGTAATTTCATATAAAACCCCAAAATTATAGTATAAGCATTCCAAATAAAAAACGAAATTACGGAGGTACGGTATGCCGGATGTGGTTAATAATCAATCTCAGCTAATCAAGAGAAGAGGAGGCAGATTTGAATGGAAAGAATGGCTAAACCTATTTACGCAGATTATTGCAACAGCGATTCTAACTAGTATTGGTTTTTTTATTGGAATATTCTCAATTATACTCGAAAAGCCCCCGGTTTTTGCAAAAACTTTTACACTTGTTGTCATTGCAATTATTAACGGATTTTGGTATGCTATACATTGTGCAGATTGTATCAAGAAACGAAAATGGCGCAGCTTGAAATTTTCTCTTGCTGTGTATTTTGCGTTCTTGTTACCATTTATTTTTATCATATTATTTCCATTTCGTTTTAATTCCATACAATGGAAATCAGATATGCAGGGGTTCCCCAATGCCAGAGGTTACATGGTTGAAGATATTATAAGCAGTCGCTTATTAATTGGCAAATCGGAATCTGATGTTTTACAAATTTTAGGTAAGCCGGATCATCAAGTTTTCGGTGAGTATGAGTATTATTATTCTGATTCATTTTTTGATGGTTGTGATAACATGAGAGTTATCTTCAAAAATGGACTATGTACAGAAGTTTACACCCACGATTAGCACTATGAATACATACTTCTATCATAATTTGTATGGTGTTGTCTGTGTAAATGTATTCCTTCAATTCGTGTGCGCCCGTACGTCATTTCTGCTGCGAAAGTATAATTCCTTGAATCGTGCATACGTTTGGTCCGGAATAAAGGCCAGATATACATTTTTGGTTGAGCTGCTGGCTCTTTTGGGTGTTTGATTGAATTGTTTGTCAAGGTAACATGTTGAAAAATTTGAAGATGTCAAAAGTCCTAATAGAAACACCAAAAAATATAGAACTGTAACCAACTATCAAATCATCAGATTGTTCAACAAGAATAGAAGTAAAATTTGTTATCCAATTACACAAGGCAACTCATGAAGCAATTCTACCTCTTCTGCATCGCTCTCCTTTGTGCCGGCACGAGCGCGCTCGCGCAGCCGGTGACGACGGCTAATCCTATCCTCTTTGTCACGCAAACTCCTGTTAATGGATTTACTTCCATCACACAGACATTCAGCAATCATAATCCCTGGATCGATAACGCACCCCGCGGCGGCGACTTGATGATACGCTACTCTGACGGCACACTCCGCAATCTCACCCGCGAGGCAGGGTACGGCGATACGAGCGTTGAACAGCGCGGGAATGCTATTGCCGTCCGGCAGCCATGCGTACATTGGAGCGGCTCCAAAGCGCTCTTTTCGATGGTCATCGGCGCGCCGGTCAAGCAATATGATTACCCCACTAATTACTGGCAGATATATGAAGTGAGCGGTTTTGGAAAAGGCGAAAAAGTGACCATTACCAAGCTCGCCGGTCAGCCCGAAAATTATAATAATATTTCGCCGGTGTATGGCAGCGAAAATTCCGTGATTTTTACCTCCGATATGCCCGTCGGCGGCATCGCGCATCTCTATCCGCAACTTGATGAATACGAGTCGGCGCGCGTGGTATCCGGGCTCTGGAAAATTACACCAACGGGCGAAGTGATGATGATTCAGCATTCACCGAGCGGTTCGTTTTACCCGATTGTCGATTCCTACGGACGCATCCTCTACACGCGGTGGGACCATCTGCAGCGCGATCAGCAGGCCGATGCCGACCGTCGTGAACGCAAAGCAGGACAGCAGGCGACATACGGCACCATTACCTTTCCCGATGAATCGAAAGATGCTACGCCACTTGTAGCTGATACGGAAATCTTTCCCGAACCCCGCGATACGTCGAGTCCGGATTATTCATCCGACCTTGCCTTGCATACTTTTAATCAATTTTTCCCATGGGAAATTAATCAGGATGGCACCGAGGAGGAAACGGTGAATCATGTTGGCAGACATGAATTTGGCGGGACCTATACTGACGGTTCATTCCGCAATGACCCGAATCTAAATTATGTATTTCAAAAAAGTTATGTGAAGAATAAAATCTCGTTTTTTGGTGATGGCGGCGCATTTCATCTGCGCGAAGATCCCAATGCGCCGGGCACGTATTATTGCACGAATGCACGGGAATTCGGTCGTGAAACCGCAGGGCAGATTCTGAAGTTCACCGGAGCACCGGGAGACAATCCTGAGGATATGGAAGTGGTAGAATTAACTCATCGTGCGACAGGTTCATCGGCGGAAGAAGGACAAACGCCGAATCCGAATCACAGCGGGCACTACCGCACACCATTGCCGATGTCGGATGGACAATTAATCGTGAGTCACACGCCATCACCGTATGCGAATAAGAATCTCGGGCAAACGGAAAGTCCGAAAATCCGGTACAATTTCCGCCTCAAAACCATGAAACAAATCATGATTGACGGTGCGCCGTATTTTGTTGCCGATAAATTACTTACAAGCGGAATCGTTCGCTCGACCTCGTATTATAATGGCAATGACTACATCATCAGCCGCACCGATACGCTATGGGAACTCGACCCGGTGGAAGTGCGTGCGACGGCTGTGCCGCCATTGAAGAAGGAAAATGCGATCCCTGCAATCGAACAGCAAGTCTTTGACGAAACAGGCGTTGACCCATCCAAGCTACGCGCGTGGATGAAAGAAAAAAAGCTCGCCCTCATTGTGAGCCGCGATGTGACCACACGCGACCGCGCCGACAATACGCAGCCATTCAACCTGCGCGTACCGGATGGCGGCACGGAAACCATCGGCAAGCAGGGCAAGGTCTATGATGTGAAGTATATGGAGATATTTCAAGGAGATATGCTCAGGGGAATGGGCGGCACGGCGAATCCTCGGGCAGGGCGTAGAGTGCTCG
>JBPOHH010000412.1:0-2218 GCA_052035765.1 Bacteroidota bacterium | reverse complement strand
ACAGCGACAAAGAGCAAGCAAGTACGATAGGCGGCAAGGCGCGAAATCTCCTTCTCCTTGAAAAAATTTGGCTTAAATATCCGAAGTGGGCAGTTGTACCAGAAGATGTTCTCCTGCATCAACTCCCCGATACCGATGATGTATCCCAAATTCAGGCAGCAAGCGCATCCCTGCAAGTCCCGGATGATATTCTCGGCGCACTCGAAGAGTATTTTGGAAATGATGCACTCTCTTCTACCTACGCTGTTCGCTCATCGGCGCTGCAGGAAGATGGTGCTGCCTTTTCTTTTGCCGGACAATTCACCACATTTCTCCATGTGCCGTTTTTGGAAATTCCCTTGAAAATTATGGAGATATGGCGTTCGGTATATTCTGACCGCGTCATGACCTACTGCCGAACGAATAATCTGAAACCGCACTTTGGTATCGCGGTCATCATTCAGAAAATGATTGATGCTGATGTCGCCGGTGTTGGCTTTGGTATCGATCCGGTGCAGAATGACCCGTCCGTCAAAGTAATTTCCTCGGTCTATGGTCTCGGTGAAAGTATCGTGTCCGGCGAAGCGAATGCCGACACGTTTCGGGTATCGGCGTCCGGAATTACCGAACACCTCGCCTGTAAAACCCATGAACTCGTCCGAAGCGGTGATGGGAATGGTGTCATTCAGCGCGATATTGCGCAGGACAGGCAATTACTTCCAAGTCTTACCCACTCCCAACTCTATGAAATTGCGAGAGTTCTTGACGTGCTCCATGAACATCTCGGTTCGCCGCAGGATATCGAATTTGCGTTTCAATCTTCCGTGCTGTACCTGCTGCAAACGCGGCCGATTACCACCCAAAAACCTCAACCTGAGGGTGAATATACCGTCTGGGATAATAGTAATATCATTGAGTCCTATCCCGGCATTACCACTCCTCTGACCTTTACATTCATCCTCAAGATGTACACTATTGCTTACAAGCAGCTTGTTCGGCTCATGGGTGTCTCGCCTGAAGTCATTGCCACGCATGAACATATATTTGCTCACACGCTTGGCTTAGTGCGCGGCAGAGTGTATTATAATTTACTTCATTGGTATAAAATGCTGGCACTGCTGCCGGGATATCGGATCAATGCCGAGAATATGGAACGGATGATGGGCGTGAAAGAACGCTTCGAATTGGATGAAAGTACGACGATGAGTTTGAGCGCAGCGAGGATCAGACTCATTCTGATGAGTATTAAAATGCTCTATCTTTTCGTGCGCCTGCCGAAAGAAACACGAAAATTTCAAGCGCATATCGACGCAGTGATTCAGGAGTATAAGCGTATCAATTTCAATGCATTACCGCCAAATGAGATTATTGCTGCCTATAAAAAATTCGAATCATCGTTGCTTCTCGAGTGGAAAGCGCCGCTCATCAATGATTTTTTTTCGATGATTTGGCTCGGTATTCTGAAAAAATTGACGCACAAGTATTGCGCAAGCGAACCGAACCTTCACAATGATTTGCTGTGTTCGAGTAATGATATTATTTCCGTCGAACCCATCCACCGATGTATTGAAATTGCGACCGTCATCGCAGCAAATTCGGAAGCCAAGCGATTATTTACCGAACAAAGTCCGGACGAGATTCTTGCAGCGCTGCGATCGGGAATGCATAGTCAAGTCAACGAGCTTATTCAGGACTACATCAGAAAATTTGGGAATCGATGTGTGGGTGAATTGAAGCTGGAAACGATCTCCTACGAGGAGAATCCTGCGTTATTAATTCGTATAATTAAAACGTACATAGAACAAAATATCACCTCCACAACGACGACACATGACATCGGTCACACCCTGCGCGCAGACTCTGAACGTACGATGCTGTCGGCTCTCGGGAATCATCCCGTGCGACGCGCGTGGTTCCGGTATGTGGTGCGCAAAACACGCACGCTCATCAGCAATCGGGAGAATCTACGATTTGAGCGTACACGAGGCTTCGGTATGGTGCGCACGATGCTCTCAAGTCTGGGGCGTGTGTGGCATGAGCAGGGACATTTGCGCGAACCTAGGGATATATTTTATATGGAATTAGAAGAAATTCTCGCCATGGAACATCGTTTCGATCCGGCTGTCCTTGATCGTATTGAAGCGCGGAAAGCTGAATTCAGAGACTATGCTACGCAGGAGCCGCCGCAGGAACGTTTTTTCACGTACGGAGAGAATTTCAGTGATGAGTATATTTATTC
>JBPOHH010000158.1:0-4454 GCA_052035765.1 Bacteroidota bacterium | reverse complement strand
ATAGAGCTTGCCAAATCCTGTTCGCTTCCACCAAGAGTTCTTTGCCATTCAATAGCTCCTACCGGTGATAGTTTCACTAGCCCAAAATCTTCTAAGCCCTTGTTTCCAGTAATGTCACCATCTGTTGATTCAGTCGTTCCTGCGACAATATACCCGCTGTCGCTTGTTTGTTCTACTGCATGAGCTATATCCTCACCACTGCCTCCGATGGTTTTTTGCCATTCAATATACGGCTCGATAGCATCATTGATTCCGTAGAGATTTTGGGTAACTTTAATCAAACACTTCTCACTCATCGTTGGAGGAATATTTTGCCAAATATATTTCAACCCTACTGCTTTATCAATTATCAAATTCCAGGTAACACCATTATCTATACTATATTCCAATCGAACTGTATCAGATACCAGAACACCTTCCCAAGAGATGACAATGTCATTACTGATACCATATACTTCACCTCCGTTTGGCTGGATTAGTCTAAGAGTAGAAAGTAGTGTTTTGATAGGTTTAGGAGTCGGTATAAAGGAGTCTGTTGCAATTGTCATTGCTGGTGTAAGTGCAATTTCTTTATGCCTGATATCTGATGTAACAGATTGTTGTAGCACATCCACATCAAAAAGCGACAGCGATTGAGCATGCATGTGAACAACGCTCGTAAGACAGAGGAAAAGAGTAAAAAGATATGTCATAGTATGAAGTTATAGTATATGTTATTCTTCCGAGCCCCTCGCTTCTTGGCGATCGGCTCGGTTATCCTCCCGAGAGTATCGCTTCCGAGCGATGCCCTCGGTTTTTGGGTCTCCGCCTGAGGGTATCACTTCTTAGTGATGCTCTCAGTGGCTGGCTATGTAGAGCGTGCTTCTTGGCGCTTTCATTTTCATGTTCACTGAGAGCATCACTCGGAAGTGATACTCTCAGGAGGACGGTCACTTCACCACATCCACCCGTGTCGTCAGGATCTCCTTATTCGTCCTCAAGCGGAGCAAATATACTCCATTTCCTAATAAACTCAAGTCACTGGTAAGTGTGTATTGTCCGGCCGCTTGCGATTGATTACTCACAATTGTCTGCACGACTTGCCCTGTCATGGTGAGTAATTCTAATGTCACCGTCAACGGTTCCCGCAAACCGTACTGTATTTGGAGATTATCCTGCGCAGGATTCGGGCGGGTAGAAAGGGAAGTGCTGTTTTTGGCGGGTATGAAGAGCCGAACGCCGCCATCTTCGCAGATATTGGCAAGTCGCACGTCGCCGTTTTGTGTTTGAATATTGGTCGTCACCCAGCCATCGGTCCAGCGGAATTCATCAATGATGATTGAGGAGTGATCGGTTGCACCAAGCGTGAGGATACAGGGAATCGATACTAAGGTGTCATTGCTTGGGTTATAGACGCCCGTGAATTCCATTGAACAGCTATCGTCGGTGCCTCGACACGGAAGACCGGAGAGCTGATGGAGAATGGACGTGTTGTAATGCAGGCGTACTTTCCAGGTCCTGGGAGCATCCTGAAGATACATCTTGTCTTGTTTGTCCAGCATAACCCGCACCGCTACCTCTTCACCGGCATTGGCGACAATATCCTTCGCTACGACCACCGAAAGTATGGTATCGGCAGTGTTGATACATTTTACGCCGATACCCGATACTGTGGTGTAGGCCGTGTCTTTGTCGGCTACCCAGCGCACTTCACCCGAGGCGGCACCCAACACAAGGGGGAGGAAATTTATTGGAATACTCACACTTGAGTCCGGCAGTAATGTCTGTAAGAGAAAAGGCGTCGTAAAAGTAGTGCCGGTGTTGGTAACCCATTCGGCACGAAGAAGCTGCATCGGTTCACTGCCTTCATTGGTAATAGTGGACAGAATTGTCTTTTTGACTCCAATGCAGGATGAGTCAAATGACACATCGGAGGTCGACGTAATCGACTGCTTACGTATTCCTTCGCCAAAAAGCTGAACAATTGCCGGACTGCCCGGGCCAACAAAGTCAAACATCAAGCTGCCATTCACCCGACCTACATCGTTGGGCTGGAATGTAATATCGACAAAAGCAGTATCACCGGGATTCAGGGTAACTGATCCGCTACCGCTACCCGTTCTGAAATCCATCGTATTCGGTCCCGCCTGACGCATGGCGGTAATCGTCAGCGGTGTCGAACCGCTATTTTTTATTGTTCCTGCCCGAAGAGTATCCTTGGTAGTATTAACCAGGATTTTCCCAAAATCAATAACACTGCTGAGTACATCCACGCTCGGAATAACTCCTTCACCAACAATAGTTTTCTGTATAGTCTCCGCTTGCGTGACAATCCGCACAATGGCAGAATGAATCCCAACTCGCCGTGGGATAAATCTGAATTCCGTCACGGTTGGTGCATTCGGTGCCAGCGTATAGACCGGTACGCCCGATACGAGACCAAAGGATGAAGCATCAGGTCCGGTAAAGTATATTGAGTCAATTCGACAGGGGAATGGTCCGGGATTGGTGATAAACGAGGCCACCGAAGAGTCTTTGGACGAACCCACCAGACACTGACGTAGATCAATATTCTGCGATGATACCCTGGGAACTACAATACTGAAGACGGCATCCGAAGTGTCAATCTGAACCGGTATATTATCGACGAACCAAAGTGCAGCCGTGTGATCCTTGCTTGCTGTGGCGACTCTCGTGCCGTCCGGACTCCATACCGCCTCATAGACCCAAGATTTCTGACCGATGAGTGTGTAGAGAAGTTCACCGGTTACAGCATCCCAGATAATGGTCGTGTTATCAAAACCGGTGGACGCGATTTTTGAGCCGTCCGGACTCCAGGTAACACTGTGTACATAATCAGTATGACCGACAAGTGTCAGAAGCTGTTGTCCGGTGGTAATATCATACACAATCACCTGCTTATCGTATCCTCCGGCTGCGATTTTCGTGCCGTCCGGACTCCAATTCACCGACTTGATCACATCCCTCTGACCGAAAAATTTGAGCTTGACGAGCGCGCTCGAAGCGTCCCATATTACTAGTGTTGCATCTCTGCCGGCAGTGGCTAGCATCGTACCGTCCGGACTCCAGCTAATCGTTGAAAGTTCACCGGTATGATCGAGTAATGTATTGAGAAGAGCACCCGTCGCCACTTCCCATACATTTGCTTTTGTGTCAAAGCCTGCTGTCGCAATTTTGCTGCCGTCCGGACTCCACCGCGCCATGATTACATCCTTGGAATGCGAACTCATGGTGAAGAGTTTTGCGCCGGTAGTTGCATTCCAGGCAATTGCCGTCATGTCCTTGCTTGCCGTGGCGATACTATTTCCATCCGGACTCCAGCTCACATCCCATATTGTATTTGTATGTCCTGAGAGTGTAAGGAGTTTGACACCTGTCACCGCATTCCAGACGATAGCCGTGTGATCATCACCGGCGGTGACAATTTTTGTTCCGTCCGGACTCCACACCGCAGCCCTGATCGGTCCGCTGTGACCGGTAAGAGTCACCAGCTTGGTTCCAAAAGAGGGATCCCAGATGATGGCTGTGTTGTCATCGCTCACGGTGATTAATTTTGACCCATCCGGACTCCATGCCACCGAATAGACATCGCTCGTATGTTCTGCAAGGGAGAATTGACGTTGCCCCGGTTCGCCGCCGCTCGCCCAGCGCTGCCGGACCCGCACCTTGCACTGCGTACTCGGCGTATTCGGGATATTCTGCCACCGGTATTGCAGCCGGCTTGCATTCTGCGTGATCGGCGTCCATGTCCTGCCGGTGTCAATGCTGTAGTCGAGTCCGACGGACTCCGTCTGCGCGACTCCTGTCCAGGTAATCATCGTATCACTGCCTACTGTATAGACTTCACCGCCATTAGGTTTCAAGAGCCGGAGCGTCCGCACCAACGGGAATTCTTTGAAGCCACCGCGCGCGCTTAAAAAGGCAGAACAGGAATTCGATTCAATCTCAAAGCTCGCGTATTTCATGACCGAGTCCGTCGGCAGAAAACGCAGGGTAATAGTCTTGGTGGTATTCTTGGGAATTGTTAGAGGGAAGGTCGTATTGACCACCGAAAAGTCCGGTGACCCTACGCCGCGCCTGATCGCCGTAACGACATAATCAGCATTGCGGGCAAGGAGAGTAATCGTTCGATTTACAGCCGTCGCCGGCTTTTGCGCTCCAAATGATACAAAGGACGGACTCACAAGGAGTGACGTCACCGCACTCGCCGGAGGGATATAGCCGGCCTGTGCCGATGTCGCCTGCCAGGTAACTTCGACGATTCGGGTGTCGGGTGAACAGGGAGCAGTACTCGTCCATGCAACTTCACACGGAGTGCCGTTCTGCGCTATGTCGAGGATTCTAAGATAGATACTCTCAGCATCCTGAATGGAATTCACATTCTCGACATAGAGACCACCCGTCTGTGCGGCAATATTTTTGAGAATCGGCGGAGCGGGCATGCCGACCGTGAT
>JBPOHH010000598.1:0-2378 GCA_052035765.1 Bacteroidota bacterium | reverse complement strand
ATGAGTATTCCCCATCTAAGGCATAGATTAATGAACCAGTTGCGGCATCCCAGATTCTTGCTGAATCATCTCCGCCGGCAGTTGCTACTTTTGAACCATCCGGACTCCATACTACAAACTGGACATCGTCCGTATGACCCTCGAGAGTAAACTGCAACGTACCCGCACTTTCGTTCACACTACTATTCGTATTTTGTTTTATCAGAACTTTACACTCATTGCTTGTCGGCTTTGGTATATTTTTCCATGAATATTGTAATCCGCTCGCAGTATTGGTAAGGAATTTCCAATTTGCTCCGTTATCGATGGAATATTCTAACCGCACGCTATCGGTTGGTGGTATTCCTTCCCAAGTTATAATTGAATCACTTCCTACCACATAACTTTCTCCGCCATTTGGTTTCGTAAGTTTCAAGGTTTTAACAGTTGGTTTCTTGCCGAGGTAGCCACCGCTTGCGCTATATACTGTTGGGCAAATACTATTTGTAACTGTAAAATTTCCAAACACATAGCCACTATCTGGAGGATTGAATGTAATGATGAGTGTAATGCTTTGTCCTTTAAGTAAATTAAACGTTGCCGGAGTAATACCGAAGGCAGAATTAGAACATGTGATATTTGAAACAAAAAAGTCAGAGTTACGCGCTGTAACAGTTACAGTAGCGCTTTTCTGCGTACCGGGAGATACCTTCTTGAATGCGACAAAAGTGGGTGAGAATTCCAATGCAGCAACCGAGGAGGTGGGTGGTTGATAGCTAAAACTTGAAGTCAAGTTTGGTTGAAGCAGCTTTATCTCCCCATTGATCAAGCTAGTGATACAGTTAACTCCGCTTTGCCATTCGATAATGCACGGTGAGCTTCCTAACGCATTTTTTAATATTTTACGGTAAATATCTTCAATATCATTAACCTTCGTTACATTCTCAAAATACTGCCCTCCTGTTTGTAGTGCCATATCTTTCATACATTGAGGAGCAGGCAGGCCAAGAGTCACACAGAATATTAGACAGTTTTGCTGTTTCGCTTCATTGATAATTTGCGCTGTTTTGGGCTCTGTATTAGGCAGCCCGTCGCTGAGGAAGACGATGACCTTTTGATACTTTCCACGTTTGGAAACAATCAAACCGCCCGCCTGAGGATCAATCATTGCGGCGTCGTAATTTGTTCCTCCGTTTGGAGCTAAACCTCCAATTGCATTCAAAAGTTTGGTTCTGTCAGTGGTAAAATCCTGATTCAGGTAATTACTTCCGTCAAAACTGGTTAACGCTGCTTCACTTGCTCCCAGCGGCAAACCATTCACCCACTCTTGAGCAGCTTTCTTAGCTAAATCAATGTTTGGTACTCCCCCACTTCCTTCTTCCATCGAACCTGACACATCCATAACGAGCACCGATGAAATCGCCTTCGGCGTCACGGGTGCCGGACAACTCACACTTGTAATCGTCCTTTGTTGACCATTTTCCGTTAGCGTCATATCACCCACATTCGGACGCACTTGCTTCCCTGCTGCATCGAATGCGTAAAATTTTGCTTTAATCGTTGGATAAGCAGTCGTATCAATCGCGAAGAGTGAAAGTGATTGTCCGTGTGCTGACTGCGTATGGATACCGATGAGCACCAGAAATAACAGTGAGAATTGTTTCATTCGTAACAGCCCGTAAAAATTGGTTAGTAGAGAACGTATCCTGCAAAAATACAATATATATTTGTACTGTTTCTTTGGTAATTTCAAGACATAAAGAACTGTTACCATATCTGAAGACCTACACTTGACAACGCGGCGTATCGGACTCGCGCTTTATTTCAGTTGACATGAAATTCCAAACATTGACTTTGTGAAAGATGTTGAATTCCAGCCACGTCATTTATTATCGACCATACTTCAACATATACATTGCAATGTCCTGCATGTAGTTCTCTCTCAGCAAGTGTATATTCGGCAAGTAATTGACGTCGAGTCTAGCACTTTAGAACGAAAAAACGACTCCCCCCTCTACCTCACCACATCCACTCTCGTACAGTACGTTCCTTTCGAGGTCTTCAGCCGTAAGACATAGACTCCACTGCTGAATTGACTCAGGTCTTGGGTGTGGGTATAAAGTCCTGCCGGCTGCGCCTCGCTGTTGATAATTGTTTCGAGTACTTGCCCTGTCAAAGTGAGTATATCGAGGCGATAGTTCAGTTTTTCGGTGAGGCGATAGTGGATATGCAGGAGATTTTGCGCGGGATTGGGATAGACGCTCAGCGTCGTGGTATTTGGTAACTCCTGTTCATTCGACTCGTTGCGGGGCAATCCGGTCGCTGACACACCTTCTCCGAAGAGCTGTACGGAGGCCGGACTGCCGATACCGTTGTAGTCCATCAACAGGCGACCGCTT
>JBPOHH010000786.1:0-1631 GCA_052035765.1 Bacteroidota bacterium | reverse complement strand
GAGCAAATGCAGGCAATTGAATGGATTATGAACCACACGATGGCAAGCGCGGGCGTAGGACTCAATCAGCCCCTTGGATGTTTTGGGAATAATCTGGCTGTACGGCGCACAGCCTTCGACAGTGTAGGCGGATATGCTCAGATACGTTTCTCCGTTACAGAAGACCTTGCGCTCTTGCAGGCAATTTTTGCTCAAGGCTGGGAGGTGCGGTATGTGTGCAGCAGTTCAGCAGTCGTCACGACACTTCCCTGTCAGACGCTCGGCGAGTATATCCGTCAGCATCATCGATGGCTTCGTGGCGGGGTCGATCTTGGCTGGCGGGCAGTGATATTTGTCGCCTTTTCGGCATCGTTGTGGATTTGTATTTTAGCAGCTTTCTTAGGTGGAGATTGGCTGCTCCTGCCATTGATATTTGCAATTCGGGTGTTTGGTGATTTTGCCGTTATCTCACCCTCGCTTGCTATACTCAAGCGCAAACGTCAACTCGGCTGGGGATTCTTGGCCGTGGGATTTATTATTCTCCTCGAACTCGTCATTCCTCTTTCATTACTCAAAAAAGAGGTTGTATGGAAAGGTCAAGTTTTTCGTTAACGAAACCCTCCAAAGTAATTTTTTCCTCCGTTTCCGAAATAATAAACCATGTAGTGATTCGTTGCATCTTTCTGCCGCTTTCGTCGTAAAGGCGCAACGATTTTTTGTTTCAAATTCCACCCATTCTATGAATAAAATACATATCCTTCTTCTTTCCATTGGGTTACTGATTGCAAGCTCTTCCCTTCATGCTCAGTCTTCCTTCGGACTCTTCCTCGGTCTTTCCACCCCAAGCGACCAAATTAATAATGTCTATAACAGTGAATTTCTTACCGCACCTGACTTTTCCGGACGAATGCAGCGTGATGCTGCATCGCTCGGCTATCACGGCGGAGTGCGTCTCCGCTTTGGACTCAGCGAGGAAATCGTCTTCAGCGGTGGGATATCGTGGTCACGCTTTCCTCAATCGAAAATTCGGGTTTCAACCGGCACTCAATTTGACTCCGTCGTCGGCGAGCTGACAACAGTTCAAAACATTATCCCCATTGCCGCCGGTATGAATTACTACCTCGTTCGCAAGTCGATTGGAATTTACGCAACCGGTGAATTAACATACAATTACATCTCCAGCACCATCGACGCGACCGTGCAGGGTACGCCGGTGCCAATTGCACAAAGTCCGACCTACAATCGCGTAGGCGTGGGATTCGGGGCAGGCGTCGATCTCGACCTCAAGCTCATCACCATCAATCTCGAAGGCAAGTATAGTCTCGTGAATTTCATAGGACGTGAGTCTAGTAACGAACCTTCTAAGTCGTTCGTATCGCTCAGCTTGGGTGTATATTTTGGTTCGCTCGGGATTCCCGGAAAGTAACCTATAGATTGATACTATAATGCAAAAGCCGCTTCAACATAGAAGCGGCTTTTGTTGTTCAATAGTGTTCACTCTCACTTCGCCGACGACACTGCAATATTCGGACTTTGAGGATTGACATCAATATGCAGTCTTGATGGTGAAAGTACGACATCCATATCCTCCATTGGGATAGCTCCGAGCAAACATTCATCGCCAAGTACTAAAGCGCCGACAAAACACCGAC
>JBPOHH010000891.1:0-1941 GCA_052035765.1 Bacteroidota bacterium | reverse complement strand
AGAACTCCTGCGTGCGCGGGTCGGCGAGCGTGGTGAGGATGAGCACCGTATTAAACACCACATTCAGGTCGTCGGATTTCAGGGCTTGGCGCAGACGTTCGGCTACTGCCGGATAAATCGCAGCGCTTTTCTTGAGCGAAACAATCGTCTCGGCCGCCGCCAACCGGAAATCCCAAATCGGTGTGGCGAGCGTCCAGCGCGGAGAATCAAGGTCGAGAAGTGCTTGTGCACCAATGTCATACGAGCGGAGATCAGCGAGTTCTTTAAACCCGTTGAGCGCGCTAATCAAACTTTGATTCTTCCACGACGGACGCTTGATTAACTGCACGAGAATATCATACACCGCCGGATTCTTGGTTTTGCCAAGCGCAATCGCCGCCGTATTGACGACTCTGTCGCTCGGGTCAGCAAGGCATTGACGGTACAGGTCCACATACCGCGCGTCCGCGGTCATCCCGAGAAAACGTATGGCGGTGGCGCGTATCCAGGAGGTCTCGGTCTTGATGAGCGAGAGCAGCATCTCCGTTGTCGGCGCGTCCAATGTCACCGGCTTGACGCTGGACATCGGTGCCAGCAGACTCTGCAATTGCCCAAGCGCATTGAATCGAAATCGCCAGTATGATTTCCCGGTAATTTCCTCCCGAAACGCGGCGTAAATCGCTTGCTTGACATCGTCCGAAGCTTCTTTTTTGGCGCGAGCGGTGAGCTCTGTCAGCGCAGACTGACGTCCCGTGATATCGGTATCATGGTGTAATTGATAGATGAGTTCGGCATTTGATTTTGCAAAGGAAATTTCTTTGATCCACGCGCTTTCATAGTCAATGGTGATGAGTGTTGGCGGCTGCGGGAGATCAACCACAAACACATTATCCGCCTTGGGCGCAAGCCACAAATGATGAATTTCATTATCAATGGCAATATCCATTTTTCCTTGAAAATACTTCACTTGCGGGAATGCAACTGCTGTATCAATGACTTGTGTTTGCTGGAGAATGAGTATCAATTGTTTCTTGGCGGTATCATATTCTTGGGTCACGGTGAACTTCGGGTGTCCGACTCCATAGACCCATTGATCAAAAAACCAACCCAGGTATTCGCCGGATGAATCTTCCATTGCCCGTTGAAATTTTTCAGTCGTGACCGCTCGCCCTTCATTGCTTTTGAGATAATACCGTATCCCTTTTCGAAAGCGTTCGTCACCGAGATGTTTACGCAGCAGATGCAGCACCGCAGCTCCCCGAAAATAGGGCGCGTTACTATTGGTAAATGCCGTTGCATCACCGTATTTCGGGTGCACTACCGGCTGCGCTGTACCGGAGGAAGCATCAAAAATATCGGTACTGAGATCAAAGCCATGCTGATAGAGCAGGAATTCCTCGCGCCCGATTTTGTACTCCGCATACATCTCCGAAAAATACTTCGCAAATGCTTTGGTGAGCCAGCAATGTCCCCAATCGGCGGCGCCGACCGTTCCGCCGAACCACTGCTGCGCCAGCGATTCACCTTCAAGTCCGTCCCAGAGATAAAGAAAGTCGGCATGTGTGCCAGCGTCGTCGATCATATTCTCCGTCTGCGTCGCCATCGCGCCCGTAGGCATTCCCCAGGGAATATCCTGCACAAACACTTGAGAATACGATGGATACGGGTATTTCACGCCCGTGTAATCGGAGAAAAATTTCATCATATCAGGGAGACGTTCGACACTTGCGCGCGTCGCCTCGACTTCATCAGGATAACAGTAATTCAGGAGCTTCACGCCGAGCGCTTCCTGCTGCACGAGCGCATAGTCGCCGATTACAAACGCGAGCTGATGGCTCGCATGCGGCAAATCCTGATGATACGAGAACGCACGAGTGCCGCCGTCCAACTCCTCAATTCGACCCTGACGTCCACTTGCAACAACTATCACCGGACGCTCAACTGTTATCCGTAACTCACTCG
>JBPOHH010000802.1:0-2257 GCA_052035765.1 Bacteroidota bacterium | reverse complement strand
ATACTCGTTGTTTGCACTGACGTTACCGTCTGTTTTTACCGAAGTAGATCCGATCGTGATAGTACGTACGTCGATGAGGTACATACCTGCACCTACGCCTGTGACATCATTGGCAGCATTTGATAAGTCAGCATTGTACTGGTCACACAGGACATTTCTGCGGATAGTACCACGAACACCGTAGGAAAAGAGTATACAGGTGTACCAGCCATCATTTGAACGATCGACTGAAGTTGGATCTGCATCCGAACCGCGGATGCTGTTGTCAAAGATATTCGGGATTGGGTTTTGGGTGGCTGCACCGGCGGTTGTGTTTTTACCGATAACGGCAATACCGGCAGACTGGTAGGTTGTGATAGTACAATATTTGATTGTACAGTTAGAGTTACCGATGACCATGATACCATAACCGTTACGGTCAGCGTTCATCCATGGAGTAGCACCATTCGTTTGGCAGTTTTTAATGATACATGGCTCATTTGTGCCATTACCACCGATTGTACCTGCTGTGAATTTTACGAGGATACCGACCAACGATTTTTCTGCTCCGGCTGCCGGTGCAATTTGTGCCTGATTATCACCATCGATGGTGAAACCATAGACATTGTTGGTGTATCCTGTGTTCGGGCAGTCTAAAAAGAGAACAGGCATTACCACATCCGATGGAAGTGCTCTGCCTGCGCCTTGAATTGCATCATTCCAAGCTAAGTTACCGGCTTCGGTATAGCTTGTAAGTGATAAATATGTCGGTGCTTTAATAGTCGTAGCTGCTGCACCGTTCGCTGACTTCAGGGTGATACCCTTGTTCAATATACGCACTTGCTCTATATACGTACCATCACCAACTATAACTATATCGCCATTGATAACGCTCGCCGACCCAACCATTGCTTGAATTGTCTGCTTAGCAAGTGCTTGTGTCGTTCCGTTATCCGCATCATTTCCCGTTGCTTGATCGACATACCATGTAGATGCAAGCGCATAATTACTCATAATTGCGAATATCGCAAGAGCAATTATCATTGAAAAGTATCGTTTTGACCTCATTGAAGTCCTCACTGATAATAATGAAACAAAAATAAATAAATATGTACTATTCTGTATAATATTCAACTTATTGGCGGAATTCGGCGTACTTACACCTTTTCCACCTTCTTAAACACGGCAAAAATATCACTTCATAGCTATCTAACCAAATAAAATTCAACTTTTACTGCTTCATTTTTTAATGATATAGCTAATATATAGCATTTACCTGTTCTTAACTTAACTTTTATTCATTTTTTTAGGGCACTTTCCACTCCGCTTTGCCCGATGTATCAGCTATCACACTGTATCCTTCACCGCTTGGCTTCATACCTACAAAATTTCTATTTTTTCCGTATTTATCAAAGAATGCCATTCCGGTCAGCCCTTTAGGCGACATGAGTAATCCCATTCGTTTCATGCCGGACTCTTCGTAGAAATCCATATACGGCTCCATCGTCCCGACCTCATCGCTCACCCCAAATGCAGCTCTCGGTTTTCCTGTTTTCGGATTGGCAAGCACTATCGTACTTCCAATAATTGTATTGACATACCCATTACTCAAAATCGACGCACTCACATCTCCCCGGGGATTAGCCATACTCAGCGTCACGACGGTATCGCGTTCATTGGTCAATATCAGCTTACGAATTCCTTTGCTGTCGTAAAGCATTAGCCCGCCGAGCTTTTGATTGTTGCTCACACCGAGCGCAACGATATTCTTGGTCGTGTCGCGATTGTAAAATCTCAGCAATGCCGCGTCATTATCCTCCGTCACGTCAAGTCGCACACGCGCCCTGCCTGCTTTGTCGCGAATTACGAGCTCCTCTGTTTCAATCTTATCGACTCTGAGTATCCTATCGCCTAAGATAAAACCACCGATCCCGGCTCCGCCAATCAACATGCATACGAACAGTAATGCATTGCGAAGTCTTCGGTTAGACCGTTCGAGCCGATCGATGCGCTGCGTAATAGTATTGTCGGTATCGTGTTCGCTTGTCATCTTTTCTTGGTTCATAATTGTCGTGTTTCTAACTATCGAGAATTAACCGCAAAGTCCGCGAAGGTCTCGCAAAGTTCGCAGAGAATATGCACCGCAGACCTTTGTTGAATCATCATTATCGTACTAGGGTTTCCACATCATATTGTGTGTACTTCTGACAGCTCCATCGGTGCGAAATCTTACTAGAAAATGGACGATTTTTGGAAACGAAGCTCCGTTGGAGCGACA
>JBPOHH010000278.1:0-2597 GCA_052035765.1 Bacteroidota bacterium | reverse complement strand
TCGGCGAGCTTTATTTCGTACGAACCGTTGCCCCAATGACCGATGGTTGACACGTCTCGGGCAACGGCTTTGGGGTCGTCGAGTTCGCCGCTTTTTAGGTTCATGTAGATTTTCAATCCCTTGCCCTGCAGGACAATATCACAGAAGATGGTGTTGTTTACTCTGAATCCAATCGTTTGCTTTCTGGCATTGACCGTAATACTGTCGCCCAAATTGAGAATGCGCTCTTTGACCTGTTCGTAGAGCTCGCGCGTCTCGATATCGACTTTCTGCGTATGATCCTGCTCGGTATAGACATGCACTTCCTGGCTTACTGCCTCGACGGTGTCGTCATTCTTTGAGATTGTTTTGATACTCTCGACATTTGCCGCTCTCTGAATTTGTTCAAACGAAACGGTATTATTGGCGAATCTCTTCACTTCCCACAGCTCGATCGGTAAATCCTTGAAATTAATCGCTTCCCGTTGATAAGTAGTAAACATCGGTGACACGAAGAGTACTTTGGATTGCGACCAATCGACGTCCGTCCGCTTGAGGGTTTGGTTCTTTTTTTCGTTGAATTCCAGAATAAAATCTGCTTTGTTATTCAGCATGAGAGCAAGGTAAGCGTATCCTTGATCGATGACGCTGAAATTCTTATCGCGTTTGTATTCAATAATCACAAAAGACTTGGTTTCGGTGTCGAAGGCAAGAGTGTCGAGCCGGAATTTATGCAGGGAGAATTCCGAGGTAACAATGTCGAGGTGCAAGAGAGTCTTTAGGTTCTGTTCGATTAGATTTTGTATCTCACGTTCGAGTTTGAAAGGGGATTCATGAATCTGTTCAAGCGTCTGTCAAAGCTGGTATAAAGGCATAGCTGTATGAGTAAATGGTATGTAAAAAAAATGTTGTGTGCCGGGAATGCAGGTTGAATACTACCTCCCGCCTGCAAAAATACCCAAATATCCGAAAAACACTGTGTGATGGTCTGAAAGTACTTGAATATGGTAGTTAAGGTTGAGACCATGTCAATCCATGTGCTCGTTTTGTTGTATTGTGGGTATGTTGTGTGGTGTAGGAGTATCGAGCAGACAATTCATCTTTCGAAACACGATAACTGGCGAGTTGTCAAATCGATACTGATGACTCTATTTCCTAGGTGGCCGTGTCGAACCAAAATCAGATAACATGTCATAGTTGTCTTTAATGATCCATTTTCCATTGATGTCAATACATCCGCTTTTACTAAACTTATTGGTGCGAACATGTAACAGTCCATATTGATAGCTTGAGAAATTAGGTATCGAATACTCAGTGGTCGTAATAAGAATCTTGTTATCAATGGTAATGAGTTGGGTTATTCTACGACCTTCATCTGCGACAAAGAGATCGTGTCCTAGAGACATAAGATTGGTATAGGTAAATGGTAGCACAGTTTTTCCGTCCTCAGTAATTACCCCTGTCCCTTTGAACCTTGCTCTTGCTGCAATATATAGTTTATTACCAATTGCGGCCAACCAACTCCAGTCATACTGCAATATAAGTCTTCCATTTGTATCGATGAGGGCATATTTTGGCCAATCTTCATGATTAATAATTGAGTTGTCTTTTGGGTCAATATGTATGTCACCAATTCTACGTTGCTTTCCTTTATTTACAATTGCTTTACCATTGATGAATTTATTAGCGAGATTAAACTGTGGCTGTATCGCTACCTCGCCTTTCGTATTGACATATCCATACACGTAGTTATCCTCTAATGTTAATCGAGAAAGATGCCTTTTACTTGTATCCTCCTGTCCCTTCATCCCTACGGCAGCGTATCCTTCGCTGAAATCTTCTGCAGTGTCATAGAGTAGCGGCACTACGATTTCACCTTTTGTATTGATAAATCCTTTTTTAGTCGAATAGCTGTCGTGAGAATCTCTTTTTTCAACCATCGCTAAACCATCACAAAAATTCTTAATCTGAATATACACGGGTTCACATATTCTTTCTCCGAACTTGTTTATCAAGCAGTAATTTCCTTGTATCTCTTCCGATTCCTCTTCTCCTGTCTGACCGACCGACACAATTGCAATACCATTTTTAAACTCACGGGCATCTCCATATTCAAACGGAATCACTTCCTTTCCCTGTGAATTAATATATCCCCATTTATGATTGATAGATACTGCACATAGTCCTTCATGAAACGAGCCAACTTCACTGTATTTGGGAGAAATGATGGTTTTTCCCGATGTATCAATGAATCCCCATTTGTTTTTTATTCTTACTGCTGCGATTCCCTCAGAAAATGTCTCTGCACTGCTATATTGCAAGGGAATGACAAGCACCCCTTTGTTATTACAGTATCCCCATTTGCCGTTTTGCTTTAGAAATTCGCCACCGTTTTTTGCGCCGATATTTACCGGTATCCTGTTGTTGCCCCAAAATCCAATTGCATCATACTTCAGGGGAAGTATAACATTACCATTTGTGTCAATGCAACCCGATTTATTATTGAGTTTGGCGTTGGCAAGAATTGTTTCTTCATCTTGAGCATTTGCAGGCAGTGCCATGAGTATAAATAGAAATAGAGTACGTAATGTCATGATTATAAGAAAATCAAACGTGAA
>JBPOHH010000849.1:0-4129 GCA_052035765.1 Bacteroidota bacterium | reverse complement strand
CGCCAGCCACTCAGCGACGACTACCTTTCCTCAGGGTTCGTCGGCATCCGACGCATACTACCGGCACTCACCGGACGATAAATTTTTAACGTAAAAGTCGTAAAAGTCGCAATCGGTCGCAATTAAGGCATCACTCAGCAAGGATTTACAAATTCCCAATTTACGCCTTACCGCCTTACGACTTATAGACTTACGCCTTACCGCCTTACGACTTACCGCCTTACGACTCCCCGACTTATAGACTTATGACTTATAGACTTACGACTTATAGACTTACGACTTATAGACTTACGACTTATAGACTTACGACTTATAGACTTACAACTATCCTACAACGGTAAATTATTATAAAACACCACCTGAAATTGTCCTCTCGATGATTGTTCAAGCATTTGGCTCATGTAGCCGAGTTCGCAACGTGTTGAAGCACCAAGTACATACCCGATTGCTCCATAGAGCCGATTACGATCAAAGACCGGTGATTGTGCATTGACAAAAATTTCGTTGTAGGCAGAGAGATAGATGGTATTCGGAGTCATTGCCGACGTATTCAGCGGAATATTGAACGCTAAAAAATAACGGAATCGAACTTGAACATCATCAGGCAGAAAGCGTTCTTCAATCCGATAGCGGTGGAGAATAAACACGTTGCCGGCGCTCTGCTTGGTAATAAACTGCTGGAATATCCTGTGTTCATTCGAACTTGCCTTTTCTTCGGAATTGGGCAGATAGCGCTCGGAGTAGATGTATCCATACCCAAGTAAAATATTGTTGTTATTCTCGGTTAGATTGTATCCAATTCCTGTACGGGCAAGTACTTGCTGAATATCACCCAGGAAATTAAAATTCCGGATCTGGAGTTCATTATGCCAATTCCACGTTTTATCAATTGGCTGATTACCAAAGTAAATCAGCCAATTACCAACATCGGACTGCTGCGAATGCGCGCTCACTCCGCCAAAAAACAAGAAGATGACAGCGAGAATTTGTAGGATGTATGGGTGTTTCATAGTATGTGATGCATTCTATTGGATTCAAAATACTTACTGCGCTGCAAAGCGAAGCGCTTTCTTGATAAGTTGGTCGGTCGTAATGTTCTCCGCGCCGGGTTCGGATGCGGCAGCTTTAATGGATTTCTCGGCGACAAGCTTGTTGTATCCAAGAGAGATAAGCGCAGCAAGCGCGTCTTGCTGAATGAGCTTTTGAGCGCCGATAAACGACACATCGACACTTTCGGAGAGCGAAAGCTTGCCGACTTTATCGCGCAGCTCGATGATCAGACGTTCGGCGGTTTTTTTGCCGATTCCGGGCATTTTTTGGAGGGCAATCAGATTATTTCGAAGAATATAATCTCGTAATTCAAAGAGAGTTAATGATGATAAAATCGCCAGCGCGCTCTTGGGTCCGATTCCCGAAATCGACGTGAGCATCAGGAATGCTTCCCGCTCGGCTGTCGTCGAAAAGCCATAGAGATTGAGCGCATCTTCACGGGGAATCAGATGGGTAAAAAGCTGAATCTTGCCGTCAAGCTCGGGTAATTGCTCATACGTTGCAAGCGAAATTGACACCGCATAGCCGACACCACCGCAGTCAACAACGGCCTCGGAATGCGTTTTTTCGATAAGTGTTCCACGAAGTTGGGCTATCATAATTTTTGTTTAATTAGGAACAGAACATGACCCAATGTTGGCAATTTAAGAATTTGGTATTGTACTTGATGCCTAGAGGCAAGCTCAGCATGACTGACGTTTAACTTGATGCTGATAAATAACTTCCGTCACCCTGAGCCTGTCGAAGGGTTCAATTACTTACCTTTTTCATCTTGAGTTGACAGCAATGGTTTGCGACCTGTCACTACATGAATGAATATTGTACGTACACTATTCGGCAAAGATAGTGAAAATTGACCGCCAAGCCAACGGAAAGTGCAGGCGGAAGATTGATGAAGCAAGGAAATTCCACGGCAAGTGAACTCCATTCACGCAGAAATCATTATTTTGGCGAAAAAACAACTGCTTGCATTGAGCTCATGATACTTTTCTCCCCTGTTTTCAGCGTTTGTGTGAAATCTCGTGTCGCGTATTTATGGCTGTGCCTGCTCTGGTTTACTGTCCTTGCCTCGACGCAATCTGTTCTTGCAGGCAACACCTTTCCTTTTTCCTACCATACACTTACGCAATATCCTCACGGTGAGGTAATCTATTCTCATACGACACCTCCAAGCGCGTTTTTACTTTCTCCAAAACCGGTCTGGGCCGATGAGGCGACGGTACTCACGACCTGGCAGGGATTCGAGCGGGGCGTTTCGCATAGTTCGACGCTTTCCGGCGCGTCCATTCTCGCCGCTTTTCCTGCCGGTCATTCTCTCCTTGCTCTCATCTCACGGAATGGTACATCATCGGTACTACTCGTCGATACACTGGCGCAAGTACTTGCTGAGAAATCAGTTCCGCTCGCCACGGTCACCCGCGCGGAATGGAATGGAGCGATCGGTGGAGAGACATATCTGCTGACAGTCAATTCCACACTCTTCGCAATTGAATGTTCCGGTGATTCGCTCCGGCGCATCGTGCAGATTGCCGACAATGTACTCGCAGCGACGGCGACGGCAAATGGCGCGGCGTATATTTCGAGATTCGGCAGTGGCGCGTCGCTGCATTATTTGGATGCAGGTCTCCGTGAACGTGGTTTTGCACTTTTGCAACTTCATGAAAAATATAAAATTGCTGCGTATGGAGAATTAATCGCGGTATTCTCTTCAGGCGGTAGCGAATCCGGCTTTCTCGATATTTTTCAAAATGGACGCGGTGTGTTGAGTTCGGCGATACTGCCGGCACGGATAGAACTCTCCGCCGTTATCATGCAGGAGACGCAGATACAGTCGCTCTTTCTCCGGCAATCGGGGAATCAATATGCGCTGAGTTTTGAACCGTTGAAGGCGCAGTCCGGCAGTGAAGGCAAGGTAGTAATTATTCCGGACGGCTTCATAGAGCCGCTGTCAGTACGCGTCTGCGACAGTGAAATTATTATCCTGTTTCGTAATGGACTCGTGACGGTTTCGCCGGATGGTGCGGTGATGTCGGCAGACTATTTCCCGCTGGGTGAAGTATTTACAGAAATTCCGAGTATAACTCGCTCCTCCTCGCATATTGTGCTGAGCAGTGCGACAATATCGCTGCTATTGCTCCGGGACGAACACCCTTTCTGGATATTCAATGCATTTCTCAAGAAGAGCGGCGAGATTTTTCTGTGGCTCGGTGTGACGCTGCTGGTGTTCTATTTGTGGCGTAAATACCGCCGTCAGCGCCGCGTGCTCAATGCGGCGCTTGAATTACCGGAAACGGGTGTGGTATTTGTAATTGACGCCACAGGACGTTTATTTCGGGTGAATGAAGCAGGCAGAACGCTCCTTGGAATTTCGAATATTGTGCCGCTCAAGCGTCCGTTTAAGTTTTATGGCGATGCGCATATCTACGAACAATTACAAGAGTTTATCGAACGTTCTCTTGCTGAGCGTATTGGTCAAAAACAGAAAATCACCATCATCACCGAACAGCAATCCCAAGAATTTATGTGGTCGGCTATTCCGCTGTTTGCGTTTCTCGGGCGCTTCAACGGGCTGATTATCACCGGGATTGATATTACCGAAGAGCTCGAGCGGAAGCGGCTCGTCAATTGGGCGCAGCTCGCGCACGATATGCAGACCAATCTCTCGGTTATCCGCCTGAATGCCGAGCAGCTTACTTCGGACAACCCGCAGGACGACGAGCGCCGCCGGAAAATTCTCCATCAAAGCAAGCTGCTGATGCAAAAAGTGCGGGATATCGTGACCGTCGGGCGCAGCGATCAGCTCGATCTTTCCCGCGTAAACACAGGAGAACTCTGCGCGATGGTTTTTCATGAGTTCGACGAGTCATCGCACCCGAACATCAAATTTGAAATTCACGCCCGGCCGATAGAATTCGACTGCGATAAGACCAAGATTTCCCGCGCCTTACGCAATGCCGTCGAGAATGCAATCCGCGCATTGCAGTCCACAATTGGTACCGTCGAGCTCTCGACCCGCGCCGATGAGCGGCATGTGTATTTTACCATCGCCGACAACGGTATCGGCATGGACGACTACGTC
>JBPOHH010000401.1:0-3831 GCA_052035765.1 Bacteroidota bacterium | reverse complement strand
CGATGATGAAATCCTCCAATATTACCAGCGTGAAATCACCTATTTACGCCGGATGGGTATTGAATTCGCCCGAAAATATCCCAAGATCGCCGGCCGCTTAGAAATTGGCGTCGATCAATCCCCCGACCCGCATGTCGAACGCATGCTTGAGTCGTTCGCATTCCTCACAGGGCGTATCCAGAAAAATATCGATAGCGAGCTCCCGGAAGTGACTTCTGCCCTGCTCGATATCCTCTATCCGCATTATCTTCATCCGGTGCCGGCGATGGCGATTGCACGGTTTACACCGGACTCTAAACAGGGGAAATTAACCACGCCCTATGTTATTAAGAAACATACACAGCTCATAGCGCCCTCGAATCAAGGACTCACCCTCCGCTTCCGTACCTGCTACCCGGTGGAATTGCTCCCGCTTTCCGTATCCTTCGCCGGCTTTGAATCAACCGATAAATATAATTTTCTCGACGCATCACCCAATGTGGCGACTGTGCTGCGCCTGCGCATCAACGCACTCTCAGACCCACTGAACCAAATAGACTTCACCAAGCTTCGCTTCTATATGAATGGCGAAAAAACGCTCACGAATGCCTTATTCGAACTCTTATTCGGGCACTGTCTCAATGTAGCACTTCTGCCCGAAGGTGCCACCAAGCCGGTGTATCTTACCAAGGATGCACTCAAGCAGGTCGGCTATAATTTAGACGAAGAAGTCGTGCCGTATCCGGGCAATTCACATCCGCAATATCGCTTGCTTCAGGAGTACTTTGCATTCCCGGATAAGTTTTTATTCTTTGATATTCATGGACTTGAGAAGCATTCGTCCAAAAAATACGTCGATATACTCCTCCTCCTCGATCAGACCTCCGGCAGCCGGCTCGCCGTTAATCAAGATACTTTTCAGCTCGGATGCTCGCCGATTATTAATCTCTTTAATAAAGTCAGCGAACCCATCCGGCTCGACCAACGGCAGTCGGAATATCAGATAATTCCCGACAGCCGCCGCGAAACTTCTACCGAAATTTACTCTATCCGCAGCGTATCGGCTACCTCGGATGTGAATAATTCTACGCAGGTGATTGAGCCGTTTTATTCCTATAATCACAGCCGCTCGAAATCCGAGCAGACGAGCTTTTGGTTCGCCCGGCGCGTCCCCACCGGTCGCGATGATGTACCAGGTACAAATATGCTCCTGTCATTACTCGACTTACAATTTAAGGCATCCGTGCCGCCCGTTCAGACTATTTACGCCCACACGGTGTGTACCAATCGCAATCTCGCCGCACAGCTTCCGGCAGGCGCAGTGCTGCAGATTGAAGAGCCGGCTCCGGTGAAGTCGATTGTGACCCTCTCGAAGCCGACCCAACAGATTGATTCTCCCATCGGCAGCAAGGGAATGTGGCGTCTCGTGTCACATCTATCGCTCAATTATCTTTCTCTTTCGAGTGAGAAAAAAAGTCTGGAAGCATTTCGGGAAATTCTTAAGCTCTATGATTTTACAGGAGATCCGTCGATTAGCCAACAGATTATGGGTATCCGCGAGCTGAGCACCAAGCCCGCTCTCCGGCGCATGGGATTCAATGCATGGCAGGGATTTTGCCGGGGAACGGAGATTACGCTTACGTTTGATGAGGATATGTATGTCGGCGGCAGCGCATTTATGTTTGCCTCGGTGCTCAATCATTATTTTGCACTCTACACTTCGATTAACTCATTTACAGAATTAGTGATTAAAAGCGTTCAACGCAAAGGAGACTGGAAGCGATGGCAACCTATGGTTGGCGAGGAAATCATACTCTAAATGAGTGGCTTTTCGCCGAAGGATACCGTTTTGAATTTTATCAGGCGGTCAAAATTCTCGAAGCAATGCGGCAGGGCAGCGCTCCTATTGGAGAAGGCGCCGAGCCGGCAGTCGAGGCGGTGCGCTTTGTGTCGCAGGTGGGAATGCACTTCCCGTCAACGGATATTGATGAGGTCATGGAGGCCGATGCCGAACACACCCCTCCCGTTATGCGCGTGAATTTCATGGGGTTAGCCGGTCATTTCGGTCCGCTTCCTCCGCCGTATACAGACTTGATCATCGACCGTGTGCGCCAAAAGGACACGGCATTTCGGGATTTTCTCGATATTTTTAATCATCGTTTGATTTCCCTCATGTACCGCGCACGCAAGAAAACGCGGGTGGGATTTGAGGTAAAGCCGCCGGAACATACACAGTTTGCCGGGTATCTCTTCTCGCTGATGGGGCTCGGTACCAATGGTCTGCAAGGACGGCTCAAGGTCGAGGACAGGGCAATTCTCCGCTATGCAGGATTATTCGCCCAAAAGCCGCATTCGATTACCGGACTGCAAACGCTCCTCACTGATCATTTTAAATTGCCGGTCCGAATGCAATCCTTTGCCGGACAATGGTTTAAACTTGAAGCGCAGCAGACGACGACCATCGGCGAGTCCGGACAGAATCAACTCCTCGGTCAGTCGGCCGTGCTCGGCAGTAAAGTATGGGATCAGCAAAGTAAATTCTTGATTCATATCGGTCCTCTCCCCTTTGCACGATTCAGGGAATTTCTGCCGATAGGTGCGAAATTTGGCGAACTCCTCTCGCTGACGGAGTTTTATGCAGGACATGAATTCGACTATGAAATCATCCTCACCCTCGAAGCAAAAGACATGCAGTCAACACGCCTCTCGGGCGATGTAGGAGTTACCCGCCTCGGTTGGAATTCTTGGCTCCGCTCGCAGGAATCAACAGAAAATGTAACCGTGCGACTGTCGCCTCGGACACTGGCAAAACTATACTTAATTGTTATCTGGCACAATGACTTCGGTATCGATATCGCAATGGAAAAAATACCCTCGACAATGCTCTCATCCGTGCAGTAAAGCGGTGAACGTCGCGGTACAGTAAAAAACAGTAATCAGTCAGCTCTCTTACCTTTTATTACAGCAAAAAGTTATGAATCTTGATCTCAAAACTCTCGTCGGAAAATTAAATCCTACCTGCCGTAAAGCGCTCGAAACAGCCGCCAGCTTTTGTGCTTCACAAACGCACTATAATGTAGAAATTGAACATTATCTCCTCAAGCTTATCGAACAGCAGGATACGGATATCACCCGACTTTTGCGGTATTATGAGGTCAAAGAACAAGACGTAGTACGCGATCTAACTCTTTCCATGGAAACCTTTAAGCGTGGAAACAGCCGCAATCCCGCCCTCTCGGAACACATCCAGAAATTACTCCAGGAAGCATGGATGGTCTCCTCCCTCCACATGGGCTCGAATGTGATCCGCTCGGGTTCGGTGCTGGTGGCACTCTACGAAAACGACGCACTCCGCCGCATGATGGCAGAGGCGTGCCTCCCACTTGCCAAAATCTCCCGCGACCGCCTCAAAAACGATATCAAGGACATTATACGGGGTTCGTCCGAAGACACGCAGAAGCAAACCGATGCAACCGGTGGCACTACAACAGCTTCGGGCAGTCAACAGGAAGACGACAGTCCGGCATCGACGACCGCGCTTGCGCAATACACGGTCGATCTCACCGCCGAAGCACGCGCCGGAAAAATCGACCCGATTCAGGGGCGCGACACCGAAATCCGGCAAATTATCGATATTCTCACCCGCAGGCGGCAGAATAATCCTATCCTTACCGGTGAGGCAGGCGTGGGCAAAACAGCTGTGGTCGAGGGATTCGCACTACGCGTCGTGGCGGGAGACGTGCCACCGCCACTGAAAAATATCTCTGTGCGAACATTAGACTTAGGTCTTCTTCAGGCAGGCGCAAGCATCAAAGGGGAATTTGAAAATCGTCTGAAAAATGTAATTAACGA
>JBPOHH010000772.1:0-3288 GCA_052035765.1 Bacteroidota bacterium | reverse complement strand
CAATTTTTGATGTGAATGCAATTCTCAAAATTATGCCACACCGTTATCCATTCCTTTTGGTGGATAGAATTACAGAATTTGATGTGGAGAATTCACGCATCCGTGGTTATAAAAACGTAACGATTAACGAAGATTTCTTTAACGGACATTTTCCCGGACGCCCAATCATGCCCGGTGTGCTAATTCTTGAAGCAATGGGACAAACCGGTGGAATGCTGTTGCTCAACAACGGCACATTCGATGAAAATAAACTCGTGTTTTTTATGGGAATGGACAAAGTACGTTTCCGCAAGCCCGTCGTACCCGGTGATCAACTCGTGATGGATGTGAAGCTCGTCAGCAAGCGATTCAACACGTTTACCCTTGCTGCTAAAGCGTATGTGGATGGACAGCTTGTGGCCGAAGCCGAACTTCTGGCTGCTGTCGTTGACAAATAAATATTGACCAAAATGTACATGATTGTGAGCGTATGATCCATTCTACTGCAGTAGTTTCGAGTAAAGCTAAAATAGGTAACTCCGTTAAAATCGGTCCGTTCGCCGTGGTTGAAGACAATGTCGAAATAGCCGACGGAGCCGACATACGCACCCACGCTGTTTTGTGTAACGGCAGTAGAATCGGCGCTGATGCCGTGATATTCCCGAATGCTGTCATCGGCGCAGAGCCACAGGATTTGAAGTATAAAGGCGAGCCGACGCTCGCAATTATCGGCGAGCGAACAGTAGTCCGCGAATGCGCGACGGTCAATAGGGGAACAACCTATTCCGGCGAAGCAAGAGTCGGAAGTGATTGTCTGATAATGGCATACTCGCATGTAGCGCATGACTGCGTCGTCGGCGATAATGTCATCCTCTCCAACGGCACGCAGCTTGCAGGACATGTTTCGATCGATGATTGGGCAATTCTTGGCGGGATGGTAAAAGTCGTGCAGTTCTGCCGCGTCGGCAAGCACGTCATGCTCGGTGCTGATGTGAAAATCACGAAAGACGTGCCGCACTACGCACTCGTCGGTCGCGAGCCGGCACAGATTGAAGGTATCAACAAAATCGGGCTCCGCAGACGTGGATTTAGCAATCAAACAATCGGTGAAATTGAGCGCTTTTTTGATACGGTGTTCCTCGGAAAATACAATACATCCGAGGGAATCGCAGAGTTTTTACGACTCGGCACGCCAATTGATGAAGTGCAGGAAATCATAGATTTTATTCGTTCATCGAAAAAAGGCGCGCTGCGTTAAGTAAAAGTTAAATATTTTGCGTAATTTTGGAACTCAAAGACGTAATTCACGGTATAATTCGGGCGCAAATCTTACATATAAAGGGATATTTCCAGCAATGAGTATAAAGCAAGCAAACACTCTCAACCTGAAAGATATTACTGCGCTCGTTAAAGATACGACTCCTACTTCCCATAGCAAAAGCAAGATAATTCTCCGTAAGGTAGCTGCTTCCCTGCTGTTTGGTCTGTCGGACGTGACCGTTCTCTTCTGTTCAATTGTCGCTGCTATCGGCTTTCTGCAATACATCGGCGACCCTTCGGCTACACTTTCATTCTCCCGCTATTTCTCGATACTTCCCTTTGCTCTTACGCTCTTTCCCTTTGCATATCTTCTTCGCGGACTCTATCCCGGATTCGGTGTAGGCGTCGTCGAAGAGCTACGCAGCTTGACGTATTGCACTTCTATTGTTTTCCTACTTCTTGCAGCGGCGACTTTGCTCGTCAACGAACCAATTCTCTACGATCAGCCGTTATTTATTACCTCATGGCTTGTGGCGCTTCCTGCCGTTCCTCTCGGGCGTGCTTTTGTACGTAAATTATGTGGAGACAAGCAATGGTGGGGAATTCCGGTGATGATTATCGGCGCAGGCAAAGCCGGCGAAGAAATTATCAATGCCCTTCAAAAGCATATTCAAATCGGCTTACGCCCGATACTTGCTCTCGATGATGATCCGAACCGCTGGGGATATATTCATTCGATTCCGGTGGTCGGTGGGCTTGAGCTCGCACCGGTACTCGGCGATAAATTGCAGATAGATCATGCAATTATTGCCATGCCAAGTGTAAAACGCGAGAGAATTCATCAGATTATCCAAAATTCAGCGCAGCATTTTACACACTTGACGGTTATTCCTGATTTGTTTGGTTTGTCCAGCTTGTGGGTCTCAACACGTGATTTGGGCGGTATTCTTGGCTTGGAAGTACAGCAGCGCCTTCTCCGCAAGTCGTCGTATATTACCAAACGTATACTTGATATTACACTGACGGTCATTCTTGGTCTGGCTGCTCTGCCCCTGATTTTGGTAATTGCCTCGCTTATTGCGTTAGAATCACACGGCTCGGTGTTCTTCCGACAGGAGCGTATGGGACGCGGCGATAAACGCTTTAAAGTATTGAAATTCCGTACGATGCACAATGATGCCGAGCAGCGCCTAGAGTATCTCCTGCAGCAAGACGAAGAGCTCCGCGCCGAATACGAATTCTACCACAAGCTTCGCAATGACCCCCGCGTTACCCGCATCGGCCGCTTCCTCCGTAAATTCAGCTTGGATGAATTACCGCAGTTTTGGAATGTCCTCAAAGGTGATATGAGCTTGATTGGTCCACGCGCCTACATGCCACGCGAAAAGTACAAAATGAGCGGACTCGATGATATGATTCTCAAAATTCATCCCGGTATCTCCGGACTCTGGCAGGTAACCGATCGCAATGAGTCGAGCTTTGAAGAACGCGTACACACCGATATCTATTATATTCGTAATTGGTCTATGTTCTTGGATATCTATATACTTGCACGGACCATCGGCGTCGTTCTTTTCGGCAAAGGCGGTTACTAAATTCCCTCGATACACTATGCATCCGCATCGACTCACCCTCCGCTGCTTGTGTACTCTGATTAGCTTTGTTGTTCTTGCCTCGACCACACATGCCTACTCTCTCGGCGATCAATATTTCAAGCCGCTGACGGCGAATCCGCTTGAGGCACGGGTGGGCACGATGTATCAGTTTGAGGATAATACACTTCGGCTCGACATTGGTAACAGCATAGACCTCCAAACGCTCAAGCTCACCGATTCACTTGATCTCTCGCTTGGCACCGATTTCTTTACCCTTACACGACTCAGAAGCGAAGGCAAACTCAAATTCCCCGTCGAAACGGCTGATTTTTATTTTGGAATTAATGGAGCTGTTAAAAGCTACTGCACGCCGACAACCGAATGGTCTATACGCTTGAGAATTGCCCATATTTCCTCGCACTTAGTCGATGGCTATGCTTCGGATAGCGTCTTT
>JBPOHH010000480.1:0-12553 GCA_052035765.1 Bacteroidota bacterium | reverse complement strand
AAAAGTAAAAAGTAATTATCTCATTAAATATAAAAGAAGTACACAAAATCATCCGGCCGGTTATTAACCTGTCGAACTATTACCGTAGCTCAAGCACCGTCACTCCGTCACCGCCCTCTTGGATAGTCCCAATCCGGAAACTTGCCACCGACGGATGCCCTTTGAGCTGCTCATGAATCGCTGCCCGAAGCGCTCCCGTACCCTTGCCATGAATAATATTGAGTGTATGAAGATTGGTCATCATGGCGTCGGAAATAAACTGTTCGACCTCCTTACACGCTGCATCGGCACGCTGACCACGCAGGTCGAGATTGATTTTCGAGTCGAATTTGACAATTCCACCCGAACTCTTACTCGCTTCTTTCTGCTTTGATTTAGCGGCCTTACGCAGCTGCGCGAGGGCTGTTTTGAATTTGAGTCCGTTGAAGTCCACCACCGCCGACTGCGATGCTTTGTCGAGCGTGATGAGCAGGCCTACTTCGTTCGAACCTCTCATCGTGACCGAGTCCCCGGCTTGTAACTCTTCAGTTTCCGAATGACTTACCTTCGGCTTCATCGCCGCAGCGCGGGCCTCGATGTCTTTCTTTCCGCCTTCAAAGTCTTTTTTAATTTCAGCAATCGGACGCTGCGCCTCGCGAATTTCTTTGATCGTCTGCTCGACGAGCGCATTTGATTTTTGAACAATACTCTGTGCTTCGTCGCGCGCTTCGCCGATGATTTGATTGCGCTTGGTCTTGATTTCCGTTAATTTTTCTTCGTAATCGATGCGTTTTTTCTCTGCGACAATTCTTTCCTGCGCCGCCTTACGTAAATTCTCCTCCGCTTCTTGTTTGAATCGTCCGAGCGCCGCAATACTTTCCTCTAATTCCGAATGACGATCGCCGAGATAGGTCTTGGCACGCTCCATCACAACATCAGGAATACCAACCGATTGCGCGAGAACAAATGCATAGCTGTTCCCCGGAACGCCCGACTGAAACCGATACGTCGGCACCAAACGCGCACCGTCAAATTCCATGGAAGCATTTAAAATTTCCGGACGGCTCAGCGCGTAGCTTTTGAGCGAAGATTGGTGCGTCGTCACCACAAACATCGCACGACGCTCGATGAAGCTGTCCAAAATTCCGGCAGCGAGAGCGCCGCCTTCCTGCGGGTCGGTACCCGAACATATCTCATCGACCAATATCAATGCCTGCGGCGAGCAATGTGCAAGAATTTCACGCAGGCGCACAATTTGCGAACTAAATGTACTGAGATTATTTTCAATGGATTGATGGTCGCCAATTGCACAGAAAATGGATCGAACATTCGTTTCGCAGTCGCCTAACGGAAAAATTCCGGACAGTGCCATCGCGATGTTGAGTCCGATGCTTTTGAGGGCAACAGTTTTCCCTCCGGCATTGGGTCCGGAGATGAGATGTCCGCGCGTATCTGCCGTAAATTCAATTGATAATGGAATTGGCTTCGCATTGCCGGTCCATTGGAGCAGCGGATGATAGACATTGCGGAGCTCGATGCGGTTTTCATCGAGAATCTGCGGCTTAATTCCATTACGTTTCAAGGCATATTGCGCCTTGGCATACATGGAGTCGAAGTGTGCCATCACGTCCATTGTGCTCAGGAATTCACGGGCTTCGGCACCAAGCTCGGCGGTAAGGGTTGTAAGAATACGCACAATTTCCCGCTGTTCTTCATTATAGAGCATCGAGAGTTGGTTGTTGGATTCGAATATTTCGGAGGGTTCGAGAAAAACCGTCGAACCGGTCTGTGATACGCTGTGGATCACGCCGGGGATCTGACGTTTGTGTTCGACCTTGATCGGAAGTACATATCTGCCATCCCGTTGCGTCACATATTCATCCATGGCAAGGTCATCTTCGACCACTTTTTGGAGAATTTTCCGCAGACGTGAGCGAAGCTTCGCCGATGTTTCGTGAATTTCACGGCGGATATTGGCGAGTTCGCGGCTTGCCGTATCGCGCACATTACCTGTCTCGTCGATGGCATCGGTGATATGTTTTTCTAAAAATCTGCTCTCATGGAGTGCCGAACAGAATCCTGAAAGATGCGGACAGCTTTCGAATAACTGCTTGAAATAGTTCTTGAGTAGACGTGATGCGCGGATAGCTTCGAGGACGGCGATGAGTTCGGACGGCTGAAGATACGCTGCCTGAATGAGTGATTTTTGTAATTGCGGGCGAATATCGGACAAGCCATCGAGGGGAATTGCTTCGTTTTTGGCGAGCAAAGTGCGCAGTTCATCGATGCGTTCGTGTTCAGCGCGGAGCCAATTGGCGTCTTCGATTGGAATAGTCCGGAGGATGATTTCTTTGCCTAAGTCTGAGAATGCGAACCGTGATACATGGTCTAATACGGTCGGGAATTCAAGTTCAAGGAGAGTTTCGTGAATGAGTGCTTCTTCGGTAGTCATAGCTATAATGAGTTAATGTTCAAATAATTCTTCTTCAGCGCTTGGAAATTCAACGATAAAGGTGGCGCCTTTACCGAGCTCTGACTCACAGCGGATGGTACCTTTCATCAATTCGACCAATTTTTTGCAAATTGAGAGTCCGAGTCCGGTAGAATGTTCGCCTCCGGTTGGCTTGGCGGTCAGGCGTTGAAATTTTCCAAACAGTTTTTTCTGGTCTTCGGCTGAAATGCCCGGACCGCTATCTTTAATACATATTTCTGTGGTCTGTGTATCGTGATGTATTCTCACTTCTGCATGTACTTCGGTATTTTCTTTTGAATACTTTACTGCGTTCGAGAGCAGATTGTCAATGACCTGTCGCAAAAGCTGCATATCGGCAATCACAAAGACATTCCGGGGCACATTACAGAATACCGAGATATTCTTTCGTGAGGCGATTTGCCGATAGTTTTTGGTAAGATGGCGCAGAAGCTGAGCTGCGTCAACGGACGAAAGTGACGGCTCGACGGCACCGCTTTCGAATTTATTACTGTCGAGCAAGTTGGAGATAAGGTCAAACATCGCCTGCGACGACGAGCGGAGCATTTCGCCGAATTCATAGATTTCTTCCGGTTTGTAATTCCCGGATTTCATTGCATTGGAAATATAGAGAATTCCGGTGAGCGGATTCTTGAGATCATGAGCGGCGATGGCAAGAAAGCCATCTTTCTCGTCGTTGAGTTCTTTGAGCTTTTGATTGGCTTCATGCAGCGCGGCATTCCTGCTTTGCTCAAATTCCGTTTCGCGCTGATAGGATTCTATTTTGTGCACTACTTCCATTTTGCTCAGCTTTTCCTGTGCTGCCTGCGAAAAAACCTGATCTTTGAATTGTACGTACAACTCATGATGATACAATGCTTTCGGAAAATTTTCCAATTTCTTGTACACATGATAGAGTCCTTCATGTATTTCGAACAATCGATGCTTTGCGCCTACTGCATCGGCATACTCGAGTGCTATTTGCAGACTCGCGAGGGCATTATCATCATCACCATTGTTAAAGTATGCTTCTGCTAAATTACTATAGGTATTGGCAAGGGATTCTTTATTGAACGCGCCGATACTTTGATGGAGAGCAATGGATTTTTGAAAATATTCTTTTGCCTTGTCATAATTTTCGATTGTACCATAGACTGCGCCGATGTTGCTGAGAGTTTTCGCCTCTAGCTCTTTTGCCCCAATGCTACTGTAAATCTCCAATGCTTCGAGATAATACTTCATCGACAGATCGTATTCTTTCAAGCTCAGATACGTTGAGCCAATATTCTGCTTGCAGAGGGCGAGCTGCCGGCTTTCGGGTTCACCGGTCAGCTTACTCAAAGCCGTAAACAAATTTTGAATAGAGAGTTCAAAATTCCCCATCTGCCGGTATATTTCACCTAACACATTATAACATGAGAGTTTAGAATTGATCTTCCCCCAATTGGTATCATAGCTCAAGCTCGTGTAAATATGTTCGAGCGCGGTAGGATATTCTCCAAGATAATAATAAACAATCCCTAAATTATAATACGCGAGCCCGCATCCTGACTCATCTTTCCGGGCATTTGCTATCGTGTAGGCATCCTGATGATAGAAAATAGCCTCGGAATATCTGCCGGTACGGGTGGACAGATTGCCGATACTGGTATAGAGATTATAGAGGAGCTTTGAATCGGCTGTTTCGATAAACGTTTTAGCGATATCGATATACTGCAGTCCTACTTCATGCTCGGCATTGATATCACAATATCGAATTACTGCAGCGAGGGCATCGGCAATTTCTGCCGGTGCCTTCGCTGCTTCGTAGGATTGTATCAATGTCAGTAATTCAGTTGTCATATCACGATATCATAGCAAGATAGTCATTGCATTATTTTTCGGGCAATTAATTACCGAGGAGGGATTTAACGACGGTCTGCACGAGTGTGCCGTCTGCTTTGCCGCGTAATTCCTTCATTGCAGCGCCGATGACCTTGCCGAAATCTTTCTGTGAAGTGGCACCGGTATCGGCTATTACCCGTTGGACAATTGATGTAATTTCGGCTTCATTGAGCATCGTCGGCAGGAATTCTTCGAGAATTGCGAGCTCGGCTTGCTCTTTATCTGCTGCTTCATCGCGTCCGTTTGCACGGAAGATTTCCATGGCATCCTTGCGTTTTTTGGCGAGCTTTTGGAGTAATTTCACTTCGTCGTCGTCATTCATCGGTCGTCCGACGCCGCTGGTGTTAAATTCGAGAATCGCTGCACGGATCGAGCGCACGGTTTCGAGGCGGAGCTTATCGCCCGACTTCATGGCCGCCTTCATTTGTTCGGTAATTGTTTGTTCGAGATTCATAATTTTTCCTGAATATATAAGACAAAGTGTTGTTGATACCGGCAATCGGGCAGCTGTACGTTGGGCTTCCAGGAAGTAGTATTTGTCCTTTGCCGGACGGACATTGCTCTTTCCTCACCATAGAAAAGGGCAAGCCACACGGCTTACCCTATTCGAGATACATTCTGCCATGGTCCCTAGAGAGTTATTTTTTCAAACAGTGACGTCATTTCGAGTGCAGCCATCATTGCATCGAATCCTTTATTTCCTGATTTAGTACCTGCCCGCTCAACTGCCTGCTCGATAGAATCGGTTGTTAGCACACCGAAGATACAGGGTACACCTGTTTCCATCGATACATTTGCCACGCCTTTTGACACCTCGGATGCCACATAATCAAAATGCGGAGTAGCGCCTCGGATCACTGCTCCAAGGGTGATTATTCCGTGATACTTCCCTGATTGTGCGAGTCGCTTGGTCACCAGAGGTATTTCATAACAACCCGGACAGTAGGCGACGGTAATATCCTTTGTATCTCCACCGTGACGGCTGTAGCAATCGATCGCTCCGTCCAAGAGCTTTTCGACGACAAAATAATTCCAGCGGGCGACGACAATCGCAATACGTTGACCGGTGGCTACAAAATTTCCTTCTAATGTTATCATGTCGGTTCCTCGTATTCGGAATTATTTTTTCTTGTTTTTGTTGGCAATTTCTTTGAGTCGGTCGGTCACGGAGTTCGTAAACGTCTCGCCCCATTCCTGCCATAATTTCTTGACTTCAGTACCTACTTCATTGTTCGATGCAAGGTATTTCTTTCCGGTCGGCGATTGAAAAAACTTAACTAATTCTGTAATTTCTTCATTTGTAAAGCGCTTGTCATAAGCAGGTATTGCTTTGATAGCCATATTGAGCGGAGAAATTTCCTTGGTGATATCTTTCCAGAATGCATCGGGAATCGATTTGTAGTTCTTTTTTAACGTCGCTATAATTTCGGCGAACACTTTCTCGCCGAATGCAGCTGTTCCGTTTAATTCAAGCAACTTCAGAATATTTTTATTTTTCTCTTCCTGAGCTGATGTTCCGTTTTTTTGGGCGTAGCTCAGCGGCGAAGCCAACAGAAGCACCAAGGTAACGACAAATAGAAATCGTCTGCAAATAGAATTCATCATACTTCCTTAATAATAATATATATTACATATTCACTACATGTGTTTTCATTGCTTCGACCAGACTATAGGGCACGGTAAAAGTACCGAAATTAATAGCATCATAATCTCGGTTACCATGAAAATCAGACCCACCGGTCTCAAGCAGGCAATAGTTGTGAACTATCTCACGATAGTTCCGCTGTGTGTCGGCATGATGGGATGGGTGTACGACTTCAATGCCGTCGATACCGCTATCAATAATTGACATAAGCACTTGTGGAACAAGATCTTTGCCCGGATGTGCAAGCACAGCCACGCCACCTGACTGATTGATGAGTTCGATTCCTTTAGCGACCGGAAAATTCGGCTTGGGCTCATACGCGCGTTTACCATTACCGAGATACCGATCGAATGCCTTTTTCATCGTTTCCGTGACACCGGCATCAACCATGACGGCTGCGACATGCGGCCTGCCGATTGTGGCATTTCCTGCTTTGGAGAGGACATCATCAAAATGCACCGGAAGATGCATATTCTGCAGCTTTTGTACAATGCGCTCGGCGCGCTTTTCTCGCTCGCGACGAAAAATTTCTAAATGCTGCTTGAAGATTTTGTTGTCCGGATCGATGTAGTATCCGAGAATGTGATAATCACGACCATTTTCAAAACAGCTCACTTCGATTCCGGGTACGAGCTCAATGCCGTACTGACCGGCAAGCGGCTCTGCCTCGATGTAGCCGTCCATCGTGTCGTGGTCTGTGATGGCGAGGGCAGTTAATCCGACTTCCGAAGCTTTTTTAAGGAGTTCTTCAGGCGTCAGGACCCCGTCCGAGCGACGGGTATGGGTGTGTAAATCAGCGACTGCTTCCATGATTTTGAGGACTATTTCTGTGCAATATTGTTTAATTAAGCACAAATTACGGCTTTTACCCGAAAGTGACAAGGAATTCACACTCTTTGTCCATTTGTTTTTTACTTTGAGGAAGTAATTACTCCGTATCGGAGAAGATCATACGCAATCCAAGCCGAAAAGAACGTGTCGGCATGGGATAGTTAATAATTACGGAATACGAAGTGTTGAGCAGATTCGAGCATTCAAGACGCAGGGCAGCAATCGATCCTACCAAAGCGATGGTGTGTTCTCCATAGACAGTAACGAGTCCATAGCTCGGCAGAAGATATTCGGGAGAATTATCGGCGGTGTAATACCGAAAGCTCGAATACGTGCACGATCCGCCGAATGTAGTCTTCTCCCCGAACCTATACGATAGTGCCACCGAGAACAGTTCTTGTGGAATCGTCGGCAGAATATTGCCGGCCGTAATCGAGCCGGGCGACTCATCGGTAGCGAGCTGCCGCGTGTAAGCACAGCGTATCATCATCAGAGAATCAAGTATCTCGCCCGTGATACTGCTTTCGACACCGCGCGAGAAGACACTGCCGATATTCTGTGCAGACCAAGAAATAGGGCTCGTCGGTACGGCAAGTATCTGATCAGAAGTCGAGATAGCAAATCCATTGACTTCGGCAGAAAGTCCGTCGGTGATTTGCCACATCGCCCCTACATTAAAAGAATGAGCCCGCTCCGGGAGTAAATTCGCCGTACCGTAGTTGAAGTAATAGAGTTCGTTGAACGACGGCAATCGAAAATTGTAGCTCCATGAACTGCGCAGACGCACCGGGAACTCCGCCCTTCGAAGTGCGAAAGAGAGCATTGGAGAAAATGCACGGGTAGCCGATGAATTGATCTCAAATCGAGCCTGGAGCTGTGTCGACAGCATCCAATTCGAGTCGATGTTCCACTGCTTTTCTCCGGATCCTGATAAAGATATGATACTCCTTTTGACATACGACCCCACACCGGGCTGAAAGGTAGAACCGCGGAGATCGGCAAATGACCATTCGACGCCCCACCGGTGACTGTAGTCGGATCCGTAACGGATGTGCGCCATAGACAGCATTGCCTCACGGGTGATGTAGAGATCGTGAGCACCGTCCGGACCACGAAAGAGGGCATCTTTATCCCGGTATCTGAGATTGGAATATCGCGCCGAACCGGAGAGTAAAAGCGAGGAATTAGCGGTCAAACTCCTGGTCGAAGAATGCACAAAGAGCAGCTCATCGTCCCCGAGGCGCGCAGAATTCTGTTCTACAACCCCCTGTAAAACAGCTCCCGGCGCACCACGTTCGGAAGTACGGATAAAGAGGCGATTGGTAATTTTCCACGCATGAGCATCCAGTATTCCGCCGATGGTGAATCCGATATTCCGGAAATCACTGTTCGTTCTCGTACGAGTGTTCTCCACACCAAACTCACGTACAAGGAATGGATATCCTCCGTCGGAACGTACAAATTCTCCACCGACTCTCCATCGAACACCGGCGAACGGAAAGCTACCGACAGCCGACATCATTGCATCACCGAATGAACCTCCTGCCAGATTCAATCCTACCCGCGGCTGAGAGGTTTGACGGGTCTGTAAATTCACGACTCCCGCCATTGCTCCTCCGCCATTTTGAGCAGATGAGCCTCCGCCGGAGAGCTCAATATCATCAAAAAACACGAGCGGAATCGCGCTCAAATCGACCGTTCCCGTTGCACTCGACGCCAGGCGCGTACCATCGAGAAGCACTAAGGTCTGCTGCGAGGTAGTGCCACGCAATGATATTGTTTTCATAGCGCTTAGACCACCGTAATTTTTCACGAATGCAGAGGGTAACTGTTGCATGGCATCTGATACCTGCCACGCACCGAGCGATGCAAGCTGTTCGCCGGTCATGATCGATAGCGGCATAAACGCCGACTGCTGCTTGCCTTGTATATACGAACCGGTGATTTCTGCTGGGCGCATTTTACGGGGAGTGGTGTCTGACCGCGAGAGAGGACTTTCTGCTCCGTAAGCGTCAATACATACTATACTAAAGAGCAGAACAAGAAAGCAGGAATTCATGGAGAATGTAGAATTAGTTTGGCACAAGGAGTACATTTTTCGTATATTTGCGGCGGATTCAAACGAAATGGGCTCAAAAGCCCATTTTTTATTAGTGCACATAAGAACACAGTCTGTGAAACTCGTACTCCCGGAACATCTTCGCATCTTCATAGAGGACATCTGCGCTCAAAACGCTGTCGTATGTTTACGAATAGTTCTTCGAGGCAGCCCGCAGAAAATCTTGCTCGATATTTTTATCGACAGCCCTGATGGTATCACCCATGACCTCTGCAAAAATATCAGCAAAGCACTCAACGAGCTCTCGGAAACAGATGATTTTCTTTCAAATGTAAAATTAATCGAAGTATCCTCTCCGGGTGTCGACGAGCCCCTGACTTTTTTTTGGCAATATACAAAACATTACGGTCGCACAATCGATTGCCGGCTCACAGACGATACCCGCTTTCTTGGGAAATTGCTGCAAGCAGACGAGCAATCAATTACAATCGAGGAGAAGCCGGTTAAGAAATCAGGCGGTACTCCACCGGTTATCCGGACAGTGCCCCTGACAATGATAGAGAAGGCCACCGTTGTCGTGTCCTTTACATAGCAAATCAGTTTATATTGTTATCGTATTACCTTATTATTTTTTAAGAACTTTATCCACATTATTCATATCAGCAATGGCAGCACGTCGTAAAGTAAAACCGAAATTCGACAAAAAGGTCATCATCGAAGCATTCGCCGAAATGGCGCGTGAAAAAGGGATTGACCGCGACCTCCTTCAAGGTATTCTCGAAGAAACACTCTCGCTTCTCGTTCGCAAAAAATACGGACAGGAAGCTAATTTCGATATTATCGTGAACATGGAAAAGGGCGACATTGAAATTTACCTCACCCGCGAAATCGTCGATGACCCGTGGGATGATGCCATTCAAATTGATATCGAAGAAGTACAGAAACGCACCACGGAGCCCTACGAGCTCGGTGATGAATTTATCGAGGAAATCACCCTCGAAAACATCGCCGATAACTTCGGCCGCCGGATGATTACCCTCGCGGCTCAGACACTCAATCAACGTATCCGCGACGTCGAAAAAGACAATGTCTTTAATGAATACAACAACAAGGTCGGTGAAATTCTCGTCGGTGAAATTTATCAGGTGCGCCCGAGCGGTATATTAATTATGCATAATAAAGTGGAAATGCGCCTTCCCCGCGAAGAGCAGATTCACAATGAAAAATATAAGAAAAATCAGACTATCCGCACCGTTATCAAAGAAGTACGCCGGCAGCAGGGCAGCGGCACTCCGGACATTATCCTCTCACGTTCGGCTGATGAATTTTTAGCACGATTATTCGAAATTGAAATCCCGGAAGTCTATGACGGAATTATCGAAATCAAAGGCATTGCCCGCGACCCGGGTGAGCGCGCCAAAGTCGCCGTGTCGTCGTACGATGACAGAGTCGATCCGGTCGGTGCATGTGTAGGGATGAAAGGTATTCGTATTCACTCCATCGTTCGCGAGCTCAACAACGAAAGCATCGACGTGATTGAATTTTCGCCTGATCCGAGAATCTATATTGCTCGCGCTCTCAGCCCGGCAAAAGTGAAAGAAATCATCCTTTCTCCGGAAACACGTCAGGCGACGATTACTATCCCCGACGAACAGGTTCCACTGGCAATCGGTAAAAACGGACAGAATGTTCGCCTAGCCTCCAAGCTCACGGGTTACTCCATCACCCTCATCAAAGAAGGCGGCGAAGACATTGAATTAATTGAATTTAGAGAAGAACTCGGTCGGGATATGTACGACAAGATTATCAATCTCGGTATTGATACTGCCCGTGAATTCCTCGATGCTGACGTACTCGAGCTTATCAACATCGAAGGAATGACCAAAGAGCTCCTGCTTGACTTGCGTCAGCTGATGCTCACAGAATTTGACGAGACCGAAAACCCGGAAACACGGAAGAAAATTCTCCTTTCTCATCTCGCTGATGAGACCGATGAAGACGAAAACGATCCTCCACAGCCCGCTTCGAATGAATAATGGTGACGTTCTTTGGAGACGTAAGCGCGCACATTCGGAGACGATACCGTGGTGACGGGACTGCAACCGGTTGCAGAAGTAGAATATAAATATAATAAAGTAAAGTAGTTAACTGCATTTTTTGCATCAATTTTCATTTTGAGTATGTCCGCACAACAAGGTACACGTTTATTCAAACTAGCTTCACAGCTTAATATCGGCAAAGACGCCATCGTGGAATACCTGCAATCGAAGGGTATTTCCATTGAGAACAAGCCCACTACTTCCCTTACAGAGGAAATGGTGACGCTCGTCATGGGTAAGTTTGAAAAAGAGCAAAAGCAGGTTGAAAAGCAACGGGAAAAATTAGAAAAGCATAAAATCGTGCGCCATGAATCGACGCCGATTCATGATACGGAGCAGGCGGTTCATATCGCTCCTCCTCCTCCTCCTGCTGAAGCTACAGCTGCTCCTGCTCCCGTCGAAGCTGCTCCTGCCCCCGTTGCTTCAGTGCAAAAAGAACCGCCCGTTGTAATTGCTCCACCGGTGATTCCTCCGACCGTACCAGAAGTTGCAGCGCAAATCATCGCAGCACCGGAACCTGTGGCTATTCCGCAACCTATTGTACCGGAACCTGTTGTACCTATCGAGCCGGTCGTTGAAGCACCCGCTGTTGCCGTTACTGAGACCATTATTCCCGAGCAAGTTGATGTGATAGTTCCTGAATCGCCGGCATTAACCATCGAGCCGGAAGTAATCATCGAATCTCCTGCCGTTGCTGACATACCCGAAAAGCCCGTGGAAGCAGCACAACCGGACACAGAAGCTTCAGTCAATGACAGCGCCGATGAATCTGCCGATAGTCTGCATCGCAAAAAACGCAAGAAATTCGTACAGGTCGAATATGAAGCAGGTTCTAAAAATCAGCTTCGCGGACTGACCATCGTCGGTAAGCTCGACCTTGCTCCGCCGCCGCCTACCATTACAACGACTCAAAAAGTACAAAGTACCGAACCCGGCGCTAAAAAAATCAATACGAATGTCTTCCGCACCAAAGCGTATGAAGAAGAAGAAGCAGCGCTCGCACGCTCCAAGAAGCCGCTCAAGCCAAGAGAAGCAGCAGCACCTGCACCGGGTGGTGGAGCTCCAAAGCCTAAGGGTCCGGTCAAAGAAATCAAAACTATCGACAAGAAAAAGAAACGTAAAAAATCTATCCGCGAGACCATTACCGAGGAAGAAGTAGCACGCGCAATCCGCGAGACACGCCAAGGGATGGATGAGTCTTCGGCCGTCAGCTCACGGAATAAATTACGCCAACGGAAGAAACTCGAACGCGAAGAAAAAGAACAATTACGCATCGAAGAGCTCGAACGCGAGTCATCGATTCTGCGGATTACGGAATTCCTTACTACAGGCGAACTCGCCAATTTAATGGGAGTGAATTCGGCTGATATTATCATGAAGTGTATGAAGCTCGGTCTGATGGTGTCGATTAATCAGCGCCTCGACAAAGACACAATTATGATTATCGCCGATGACTACGGGTATCAAATTGAATTCCTCGATGAAGTCGATGCGCAAATTATGGAAGACGAAGTCGATGAACCGGATACACTCGTTTCCCGTCCGCCTATTGTCACGATCATGGGTCACGTTGACCACGGTAAGAC
>JBPOHH010000025.1:0-1748 GCA_052035765.1 Bacteroidota bacterium | reverse complement strand
TCGCTGGCTGAACGGGCTCACGCATCAGTCGGCACAGGGCGTCTATCACTTGGACGAGGCGAATTCCTTGGGCGTAAGCATGAGCATCCTCGAGATTGGCTCGATACCGGTGACGACGGAGTTTCAGCCACGTGGAACAGGTGAGACCTTCCGCATGCAAGATGTGAATGTCGGGCTGACGTATGCCCGGCAATTCACCGAACAGTTCAGTGCGGGCGTTACGCTCCATTATGTACACGAAGTCCTTGGAAAAGCAACCGTTGGCGGTGTGCTCTTCGATGCAGGCACGTATTACCGCACAGGTCTCGGCACGTCGCGTTTTGCCGTAGCGGTTTCGAATTTTGGCGGTAAAATGACACCGTCGGGTTCGGTGCCGACTGTCGGCGCGCTCCCGGATTTTAATGGTGGCACGCAGTCATCGTTTCAGTCCTTCGACCCGCCGATTAACTTTCGCATTGGCTTTGCGATGGAACCGATAAACGAGGAAACATATCATCTGACGACGTCCTTGCAGCTCAATCATCCGAATGACACCGCGGAGAATTACTGTTTTGGCGCTGAATACTGGACGAAATTTCTCGGCAGTTTTCCGGCGGAAGTATCGGCGCGAGGCGGCTGGAAAATCAACGCCGGTGAGGAAAATCTGTCATTTGGTGCGGGCGCTTTTTTACCGGTTGCCGAACCTCTCGGTCTTTCGATTGACTACAGTTATTCTAATTTCAAGACTCTTGGCGGGGTGCATCGGTTGAGCGCCGGACTCCGTTTCTAAGATGGCGTAAAGCCCACGACACCCTTTGCTTTACCGTATGGTGATACGCTCAATTCAAAAAAAACACGTATCTTGCGTTTGAATTTCATCTGCAACCGCATACAGCCGATACTTCAGCGGTTCGAATTCACATCAAGAAAGGAAAAAAATGGACCCGATTCTTCGTCTCTTACTTATCATTACTCTTAGTTACCTTGCCGGCTCGATTCCTACGGCCGTGATTATCAGCAAGTTATTTTTTGGCTTCGACATTCGTGAGCGTGGCAGTGGTAACATGGGTAGTACCAATGCCTTCCGCGTTTTAGGTGTAAAATGGGGAATTTTCGTACAAGTCGTCGATATCCTCAAAGGGGTGCTTGCCGTCGCGGTAATTAGTCATCTCTTTACCGGCGAAATGCCATTTGTCAATCGCACGCCGTTTGAAGATATTACCGTGTTACGATTAATTGCCGGCGTCTCTGCCGTGCTTGGTCATATATTCTCAGCATTTGTGCAATTCCGTGGTGGAAAAGGAATTAACACTGCTACCGGTATGTTGATTGCAATTGCTCCGGTCGATGTCGGTATTGCATTTGCGTGTTTTTTGGTGGTAGTAATTTTATCGGGATATATATCGCTTGGTTCGATTGTGGCGGCAATTACGATTCCAACTGCGATGTGCATTCGGTATAATATACTCCATGTCGATATAGCAGGCTATCATACAATGATTTTCTTCTGTATTGGCATTGCGTTACTCGTGATATTCACGCATCGTGCGAATATCAAACGCCTGATTGACGGCAAGGAAAATCGATTCGCGAAGCTGCAATTATTCAAGCACAAGCCGCGCGGATAAGCCGTACAAACGTCGAAATTTGTAATTTTGCAGGGCGGAAAGAACCACTTTCCGCCCTTTTTAATTGTCCTTCAGGGGAAAACCTAATTGTCCATTCAGGGGAAATCGCACACGCAGAGAGGAGAAGTATGTTAAAAACCG
>JBPOHH010000578.1:0-2012 GCA_052035765.1 Bacteroidota bacterium | reverse complement strand
TCTGGGATTGGAAGACGAATAAAATCACACCCGAAAAGGGCATCGATGTTCTATTTGAGCATTATCGCCTGCAACTCGAGTGTTATATCTACTTTGCCGCGCAATTATTTCCGCAGCAGGAGCATTTCACAGACCGCCTGCTCTTCTCGCGTCTCGCACATCCGGCAGCGAGCGAAAACGAATGGACGCGCACTCTCACCGCAACCCGAAAACAGGCGCAAGATTTTGGAGAAACTATTCTTACACGAATTGAGCGTATGAAGGAAATTGGGTGAGGTGATGAAATATGTCGCGGAAATATTGGCGAATTGTAGGGGCGAATGCAATTCGCCCCTACGTATTTCATAGATAATTTATGTAAAATAAGGTCGGGGTTTTTTACTCCAATGGACTCGCGTTGATTTACTGCACTCGCTCCCTACCACTTCCCCGGCTTCGGCGGCATATACCCATCACCGGATATCACAGAACGGATCTTTTCCTGCTGTTCCATCTTGGGGAGAATATCATCTAAGTGATTGTTGAGAAAGAGGAGTCGGGCGTTTTCCGAACGCATTTCGAGGAGGTCTTGTTTTTGGCGGAGGGAGAGTCCTGACTTTTGGGCGACGTAGAAAGACGGCTGTTTCATTGTCATTGCCTGCGCCCCTGCGAAGGTATTGCTGCGGTCGGGAAAGACAATTTCGACGACGCGATTATACTTCTCGATGCAACTCCATAATGCCTCGCTGTCCATCACTTCATCCACATCCTCAAAATACTCGACCGAACCCACAAAGTAATTCGCATTCCCTTCGGTGAAATTCTGGAGATGATAGCGTTTTTCGCCGGTGACAATCACGTCGAATCTACCGTCAGGATAGCGCTGCACGACTTCGCGCACCCGTGCTGAACACCCGATTTCAAACAACTTAGACGATTCAACAAGATTGATGCCGAAGCTCGTTTGCTTCTCGATAGCGGTATTGAGCAGATTGCGGTAGCGCGGCTCGAAAATATGGAGCGGCAGCGAAGCAGACGGGAAAAGCACCACGCCGAGAGGGAAGAGTCCGATGGATTCCACGCAGAGGTACCCAAAAATGTCAGGAAATAAGGAATTATCCGGCAAACTTACAGAAAAAATGTGACCGTGGAAAGTAGTGGTGTTTCACAAGATACGTATCTCCATAAAATCGCCCTGACCAATACAAGATTCGTCAGGGCGATGAAAGAAGGAAGGGAGAGATTAATGATGAACGACAATCTGCTTCGAAATTACGCCGGTCGCTGTGCTTATCTGAATAACATACAAGCCACTTGCGAGCCCGGAAACATTGATTTCGTGTTCAGAATTTCCGATCTGTTCCCGTGGAATCTCAATGACCGTCTCACCAAGATAATTAACCACCCGAAGCGATGTCACGCCCTGCACGCCACTGATATTCACCGATGAAACTGCAGGATTCGGGGAGATGCGGATACTGCCGGTGGCTTCGGTGGGCTGTTCTTCGACGGCAGTGGGCAAATCAGCGAGTTTTACTCCACCAACATAACCGTAACAATTGACTAAGCCATAGCCAACTGCATAAATACCAATAGGTTCGGATGCCGATGCTGTATGCAGGCCATCGGCGACGCTCAAGGTTGCTACCAAGTAGGTTGAGGCTGGAATCGGTCGAAACTGATCTGAGAGAATAAGATTATTATCAAAACGAATAGTAGAGAGAGCAGTCTCTGGAGCGACAATTATCACATATTGGGCGGAGTAAGCCGGTGTTGGTGGAGCAGGTGTATTTATCTGCGTAGCTTGTAAACTAATGAATCGAGAGGAAGATAAGAATTGTTCTTTTGGTGGGATTATCATCATCAGCGGGTCGGAAGTTACGTTTGAAGTCGACGTTAATACATCTGTAGCTGTTTTTTTAAACTGAGCCACTAATACAGGCTTGGAAGCTGTTAAAAACGACGGAGTATTGAGATTGCCGGTGATAAATTGTCCGGCTGAAAGGGCTTGGAGTTTTGTTCCGCCCAGAAAT
>JBPOHH010000145.1:0-1601 GCA_052035765.1 Bacteroidota bacterium | reverse complement strand
CCCGATGCTATCAAGGATGTCGAGCTCATCAAAGGTGGCTATCCTGCTGAGTACGGAAGCCGGCTTTCGTCGGTGCTTAATTTAACGCAAAAGGACGGTAACCAAGAAAAATACGAAGGACTAGCTTCAATAGGTCTCATCTCCTCACGTGCATCAGCCCAAGGTCCGCTCGGTAATGGCGCATTCTTCGTCGGTGGGCGCCGCACCTACCTCGATTTATTACTCGCCGCCCTGCCCGAAGACAAGGAAAACCCTCTCCCAAATTTTGGATTTTATGACTTGAATGCGAAAATCTCTCAAACATTCAGCGCAAGTGATAAGGTGTTCTTGAGTGGATTTTTGAGTTCGGACAAGTTATCTCTCGACGGCGCCGGAATATCCTTCGACATTGGTATCAGTAATAAAGCAGCCTCATTGCGTTGGACACATGTCTTCGGCGATAATCTTTTCAGTGTCGTGAATCTGAGTGGAAGTCAATATATCAATGGATTTACAGGAAATAACAGCGGCTTTTCATTCACAGCGGAAAATTCCATTCTTGATTATACCCTCAAGACAGACCTTGAATGGTTCGCCAGCAACGACCTCACCGTCAAAGCCGGATATGAAGGAACACGCTTTAAATTCAATTACAATCAAAATTTCCGAGGCGCAGAGGATACCGTCGCCCAGCTAGGTTCATCGGCCGATGCTTCTACTAATCTCGAAATTATAGATCTTACGCATTCTCTCTTCAGTCAGGTCAATTATCAGGTGACAGATTTACTGAGCATTCAGGCAGGTATGCGTTTTAATTATTGGGATTCCAGCCGCACTTCGACCTGGGACCCACGCATAGCTGCTCGCTACCAAATTCAGGAAAATTTCGCGGTGAAAGCTGCCTTTGGGATTTATCATCAGTACTTACGCCTGGCTTCACAACAGGATTTTAGTTTCTTTGATACATGGCTCCCGACCGATAATACCGTACAGCCGAGCAAGGCAGTGCATTATATTGTGAGTTTTGAGACCAAGCCATGGGAAAATTACGGACTCAATGTGGACTTCTATTACAAGGACTTATCGAATATCAGTGAACTGATTCAAACGGCGACCAAAGGAACAAAAGTGTCGGATGTATTTTATAGTGGAAATGGTCGTGCGTATGGTGCAGAGGTATTTCTCCAGAAAAAAATCGGTGATTTTACCGGCTGGGCCGGCTATGCGATGGGATTCGTTTATTCGCAATTTGACAGTATAAATGGAGGACGGGAGTTTAGGCCGAAATATGACCGCCGCCATGACATGAAGCTTGTCGGTATGTATAAGCTCAACGATCGTTGGGAGCTTAGCGCGACCTTTACCTTTCAGTCGGGGCAGTCATATTCAGCGGCTACCTCTCGCTTTGGGAATCAATTCCCGGGGGAAACCGTCACATCGCCCTATATTATCGCACAGGAACGCTACGGACAGCGCTTGCCGGCTACTCATCAGTTGAATATTGGAGCAAATTATAATACAACGCTTTTCGGTCAGCCGGCACGATTGCTGATTGATATTTATAATGTGTATTCACGGCGGGATATATGGTTCAGATACTATAATACCGACAAAAATGTCAC
>JBPOHH010000890.1:0-2500 GCA_052035765.1 Bacteroidota bacterium | reverse complement strand
AAGGCAAAATGAAGACGTATTTCCTTGAAAACACTATCCTTCCATAAGCAGAAAATGTAATCAATTCTTCAATAACTATGAGCACTAAAACAATTCGAGACCTGGAAGCAAGAGTAGAACGGGCTACCAGTACAGAGGATACAATAGCAGCACTCGTAGAGCTATGTAGTACATGTTCATCGCAATTATATGTCGATCCGCACGATATGCGATCGTGCGCATTGCGGCTCAAGTCGGCAAGCGAGGAAATGGGCGATGAAGTGCTTTCCCGCTGGGCGGATTTGTTCTACGCAATGCATTATAGCTTTGCCGGCGACTACGACACAGCTATGGCGCTCTATAATGATCTTAGCAAAAGCTTTGAGGAAACCAACGACGAGCGCGGGGTGTCGCTCACACTGCTGGCAATCGGGCGAGTTCACATTCTGCGTGAAGAGTGGGATGAGGCACATGAAGTTATGTTTCGCTCATTACACATGGAAATTTCCTCGGGTGATGCTGCAGGTAAAGTAAGCGTACTGATGCAGTTAGGTAAATTGTATGTGCATTCTTCTTCGGTGGCGGAGTATGTGAAGTTGCTCGAAGAACATCTTCCAGAGATTGAACATGAAAACAACACCCTCGCTCTGGCCGAAATTCTCAACCGAGCCGGCGCGACCTGTATCATCATGCTGAATCAACCGGAGAAAGGGTACAACTATGCACACCGCGCTCTCGGCCACAGCCTACAATGTGGTAGTAAGATATGGGAAGGACTCGCCCACAACAGCTTGGGAGCATATTATTGGTACAAGGGAGATGCCGGCCGCACGATTGAGCATTATTTATTATCGGTGGCGGCAATGGAGGAAGAGGGCGACAAATCACTTCTTGTCAGATTTCTTTCAGATGCTGCATTCGGCTATGAGTTAGTTGGCGAATACGAAGATGCTCTGGCAATGAACCTCAGAGCAAAAACCATTATAGATGAAATTGGTCAGGAAAAGCAACTCCTAGGTTGGGTTGAATGCGGCATCGGTATGGCGAAGCTTCGCTTAGGTGATGCAGAGTCGGCACTCGAACATTTTGCCCATTCGATAGAGAATATCAACCCTGCGTTCGACCAGCATGCTTTGGGCTATGCCTATTATTATAAAGGAGAAGCATTGTCAACGCTTGGACGCTATGAGGAGAGTTATCAGGCATTTTTGCAATCGCTCGACTGTAGAAAACAAACCAAGACAAACCATGAAATTGCTGACACGCAGTGTGAAATTGCGAAGCTCTTAGTACGGCAAGGGAAAGTACAGGAAGCGACTGCGATGCTCCGGGAGTCACTGTCACTCGTCGAAAGTATGGACTCCAAGAACGTCATTTCGTCGATACACAAGGCACTCTCCGAAGCATATTTTCAAGCAGGTAAATATGCCGAAGCGTATGAGTATCTGCAAAAACATGTCGTCGTTCGCGATGAGATACAGAGTCAGGAAAGCGCGAAAAAAGCCGCCAGTCTGAAGTATCTTCATGAGCGTGAACTGCACCAAAAAGAACAAAAAACAGTGTTGGAAATTCTCTACAAAACCCTTCCGCATACGATCGCAGACCGAATGATCGCCGGTGAGACGGTGATCGCCGATCATTATAAATCGGTATCGGTACTTTTTGCCGATGTTGTGGGATTTACCCCAATGACCTCTGCGATGCCACCCGGTAGTATCCTCCGATTTATGAATTTTCTTTTTGGTGAATTTGATACGATTGCCTCGAGATACGGATGCGAACGTATCAAAACCATCGGCGACGGCTACATGGCTGTCTGCGGCGCACCGGTGATGTTTGAAAACCATGCCGAACGCCTTGCCTGCATGGCTGTCGATATGATGAAGGATATCTCGCTCCCGGAAGACATCCGCGCATTCCTGACCACCGGACAACGCTTTAGTCTGCGTATCGGACTCCATTGCGGAGAAATTACCGCCGGTCTCATCGGCACCGGAAAACTCGCTTATGATATTTACGGCGATGCAGTCAACACCGCATCACGCATGGAATCGCATGGCGAAGCAGGAAAAATCCATTGTACCGAAGATTTTATGAACGCATTGTCCGTGTCGTCCGATGCCTCATTTCACTTCCACGAACGCGGTGAAATGATAATCAAAGGCAAGGGAAAGATGAAAACATACTTTTTAGAACCGATTTAATAATAACGAGATGCAGCAATTCTACACTTTCCTTCGCGAAAATATCCTCCTTGCTGTCTTCGGTCTCGTCGGCGCAGCCGGACTCGCAGCTGCCCTGTTCTTCTCGTACGATACGCTCATGTTTTTGCAGAATGCCGCTCCTGCCCGTGGCGTCGTCTCCGCAATCCGACGTCATGCCGGCAATTCTACCTCACCCGTCATTCAATTCCACCTACCGAATGGCAAGCGCGCTGAATATGTGTCCGGGGTCGAGAGTTCGACCGAACACTACACCGTCGGTGAAGAAGTACAGATGCTGTATCTTCCTTCAGATCCAA
>JBPOHH010000310.1:0-2495 GCA_052035765.1 Bacteroidota bacterium | reverse complement strand
CAAAACGTACACCGGCAGCGGAGTGGAAAATTGAAAAACTACAAGGTACGGAATATCATTTTTGGTATGCGACGAACGAAGAAATAATTGCGCCACCCAATAAGCCGGAGTTTGGGTATGTACTGCTGCAAACAGCTACGGCAATCCGTGGCGCAGATAACGCGTATCGTGTTCTTGTCGGCGAGTACGACCACGACGGTAAGCCGGATATTTATATACTCCATCCAAGCAAAGTCGGTGCGAATACACTCGACCTCGCGATCCTAAGTGGTGCGTCGAACTATGCAACGGTGATTCAGCAGGCGACGATTGCACTTGATGGTGCAGCAGCAGGCAATGCGTATGATGTTGCACTCGGAGATTATGATCAGGACTCCCGCGCCGATTTGTATGTCATCAGCAATAAAAGTTCGGAGACAAATCTAACGATCTACAGTGCTGCTTCGAAATTCGGTACGGATATTTTCAAGACCACTCTCAAGCTTGGAGCAATTGACACTGCGTATTGTTTTGCAATCGGTGATGATGACCGCGACGGTATTCCTGATCTTTTTGCCATTAAAAAGAATCACACCGGTACGCATAAAACAGAGGTTCATATCCTGAGCGGGGCATCGAGTTATGCTGAGTTTATTCTGCATAACGGCACAGCCCTCGAGCAAACGGACAAGTCCACCGAGTTCGCGGTCGGAGACTATGACAGCGACGGACATCCGGATATCTATGCAATTAAAAAGTATGGGGCAGGTGCCGCCAAAACAGAACTCAACATCCTCGGCGGAGAGATGAATTATTCGCAGTTTATTCTCAATACCGGCACATCATTAGCTGCAGCGGACGACAGCTTTACCTTCAGTATCGGTGATTATAATGGTGACGGCAAGCCCGATCTCTATGCAATCAAGAAATACAATACTGCATCCAAAACGATGGAAGTGACGATTCTCGATGCGCAGCGGTAGAGAGATGGCTGAGATTATTCTCAGCAATAAATTGTAGGCGAACAAGATAGCAGTATTTTTGCAGAATTGACCGTGATACGCCTCGTAATAATCAATTTTATAACAACTTATCTATCATACTATGAAGATAATACTTACCATCCTAGTGACATTGACAGTAACTTCAATGTCTGTAGTTGCGCAGGACGAAGACTTTGAGTCGTTGCTTCTTGCCGGAAAAGCCGAATTCAAAAAAGAGTTTGAGAAGCAGGATTACAAAACTGCTGTTGAGCTGCTCGAGAGGGCAGTGCAGCTCAAGCCGGACAATGCGGAGGCGCATTATTTTTTAGGATACGCCTATAGCAGATTGAATGCAAAAGATGGTAATAGTATGGTAAGTAGCAATCTGTCATTGATTCTCAAAAGTAGTGCTGAATTTGAGACTGTTACTACGTTAGCACCCAAGTATTCCGGTGAAATCATTATCCTCGACCAATATTCAAAACTCACTTCTGAATGGGGTTCGCTAGCAATGAGTTACTGGCATTCCAACAAACCCGACTCAGCGAAATGGGCATTTCGGGAAGGGAAGAAACGGGGCGGATTCGGTGACTTTTTTCTAGGAATAAACCGGTCAGTGCTTGACTTGTGCAGCAAAAATGCGATTCTCATTTCATCGGGGGATAATTTCACAATCCCGCTCTGGTATCTGCAGATTATGGAGGGATATAGGTCAGATGTGTCGGTCATTGATGTCAGTTTGCTCAATTCGCCTTGGTATCCCCGGCATGTAGTGTCCAAAGGTTTACTCAAATTTGATGTGACGAATGCAGTACTCGACCAACTCGAGTATTGTGAGTGGAGTGATACGATAATTACAATCGGAAAATTCTCGTGGATCGTAAAGCCGAGTTATGAAGAACATTATTTACTCAGGGGCGACCGAATACTGTTGAGCATGCTCAGAGCCAACAAATTCAAGAGGGATATCTTTTTCACGATTGGTTTTAACGAAGACAGCAGAGTAGGATTAGGAAAGTATGTACAACCCATGATTCTCACGGATAAATTAATGCGAACTCAAAACCAAGAACTACCATTTGACAAGTATAAAACAGAGATTTCAAAGATTCTTTTGCACGTACGCTTGGCGAATAAAAACAGCACTGATCAAGTAGGATTCATCGATAACATACGATACGAGATCTTAAACAAAGCTAATATGTTATTGCGAGATGGGAAGAAAAAAGAAGCCAAAGAAATCGTCGCACTTTTGGATACTTATGCGTCGGAGAAAGACTATCCTTACCAATCAGCAGAAGGAAAAAAATACGCGGATATGATTCACGGAGCATTATAAATGCCCTACAGTGAACATCTTCCCTTTGTCAGCTACATTTTCCCGTCCGGTTGGTTGTTACAACCGACCGTTAACCTATACCTTTGAAACGTCTGCAAGGTTAACCAGTAGCAAAACATGTAAAGTACGGACAGATTTAGCTTCTGCCTTGGCGATGGGTCAAAAAGTATTGATGAGCAGGACGTTTCAGTTGT
>JBPOHH010000087.1:0-2004 GCA_052035765.1 Bacteroidota bacterium | reverse complement strand
GGTGTGAGACCCGGACCCTGATCCTGCACACTGATACGGAGCATGGTATTGGTCACTTCCGAGCGCACGGAAATAACAGTATTCGCGGGTGAGAATTTGACAGCATTGGAGAGAACATTATCGATTACCTGTAGGAACGTCGAGGGACTCGATTGAATTTCAACTGTTTCCAACGCACTGATAATCCTGATACTTTTGGCTTGTGCTGCCGCTCGGTGATGTTCGACGCTACTTTGAATAAAATCATTACTTGCAAAGCTGGTAGTATCCGAGAGCGCGATGCCCTGTTCGATACGGTTGATATCGAGCAGGTCTTTGATCAGGTCAAACATCCGTTTCGACGATATGCGGATATCACCGGCGAATTCCTTGATTTCCTCCTGACTCAGCGTAGAAGTTTCATTTTCGAGCAGGTTCGCGAGAATGGCAATAGAACTGAGCGGGTTCTTGAGGTCATGCGAGGCAATTCCCAGGAATTCATTTTTTTCGGCATTGAGTTCCCGGAGCTGCGCGTTGAGCTTCTCGAGTTCGGCATTTTTCTCACGAAGAATTTCCTGTTCCCGCTGAATGAGTGCTACTTCACGTTCATTTGCAAAGCGTTGTGCCTTCCGCGTGGCTTCCTCGCTCAGCACTTCTTCTTTGAGAGTATGGTATTTTTCAAAATGAACGGCGAATTGTTCCCATTTTTTCTCGGCTTTGTAGAGTGCTGCTATCATGCGATGATTTTCGTACAAACTTTGTTTTGCGCCGAGGTCGGTATTGATTTCGATAGCTCTGAGTATATATTCTTCGGCTTTAGCCAGATCGTATCGTTCATATTTTTCATAGAAATAGAGTTCGCCGATATTCCCGGTCGCCAGAGCAATATCTGCTTTCATGTCGGCTTTTTCGTAGAATGCGAGTGCCCGCTCATAGTATTTCATTGCGCGCGCATAGTCGTTGAGGGCATGATAGACATTCCCGATATTGAGAGTGATGTGCGCTGATTCGGCTTCGGTGCCGAGTTCTTCATTGAGAGCAAGTGCTTGGACATAATACTCAAGCGCGCGGGGATAGTCGGAGAGATTCCAATAGACATTGCCAATATTTCCGGTGACTTGTGCCACGCCGAAGAGATTACCGAGGGCTTCATAGGCGGCGAGTGCTTTGGAGTTGTATTGCAAGGCAAGGGTATAGTCGGCGAGATTCCAATAGACGGTGGCGATATTTGCCATGATTCTTGCGATATCGGCTTTCATGTCGAATTTTTCATGGATGGCAAGTGCTGTACTCATGTAATGGATCGCGCGGGAGTAGTCCGACATGTACATGTGGATTATCCCGATATTACCAACGACTTTAGCTGCTTCAGTCTCCATGCCGAGCTCTTCAAGTGCAGCCAGAGACTTTGAAAAATATTCGAGTGAGCGTCCATAATCGGCGATTACGGAATAGACGCTGCCGATATTTCCGGTGACTTTGGCTACTTCGAGCTTCATACCAAGTGCTTCAAACGTCGGCAATGCTTTGCCCAAATACTCAAGAGCGAGCGTATTCTCTGCAAGCACGAGGCACACTGCTCCACAGCCGGCGGCAGCTTTTGCCATTTCGACATCGTCGTTGGATTGTGCAGCATAAGCGATTGCTTCTTCGGCATACATGCGTGCCTCTGCAGCTTTGCCACTATAGATAAGTGCTGCCGTCAGGAGTCGCAGGGTACGCGCATGGAGGATATATTCCATTGGCTCCGCGCTCACTTCACTGTCATGTAACATCGGCGCAGGATTTTCCATAAGTGCTTGCCTGCAAATTACTTCTGCTTTAGCGAGATTGCCGGTCAGAATCAACGATTCGGCTTCTTTGAGGAATTTTTCACGTTGTTCATGGGTCATAGAGAGTTGACCTTGTTGAATGATACTAGAGTTTGTTGAAGTATGAGATTCTGTTGTACTTCTTGCCTGCGCCGTCAATTACAAGAGCACATATTGCCATCGTTCATTATGCCAATTTTTCTCGTTTGCCGAC
>JBPOHH010000805.1:0-2458 GCA_052035765.1 Bacteroidota bacterium | reverse complement strand
ATCAAATTCTCCGCCTCCGCCGGCAAACGTCCGTAGCGGTCGCGGAGTTCGCTTGTGATGTTGAGGAGTTCCGTCTCCGAACGTACCAAATACAACCGCTTGTAGAATTCATACCGCTCCGTATCTGCCGATACATAATTCGTTGGTAATAAAGCATCTGCGCCGATTTCGACAGCTACGTCTTCGTTGGTAAAGGAACGTTTCTTTTTGGTCACATCCTTTTCGTAGAAGAGTTCGCTGAATTCTTCAGTGCGGAGTTCATTCACAGCTTCATCGAGTATTTTTTGATACAATTCAAACCCCATTTCAGCGATAAAACCGCTTTGTTCGGCGCCGAGGAGATTCCCCGCGCCGCGGATTTCCATATCCCGCATTGCGAGTTGAAAACCACTGCCGAGATCGGTATTTTCCTCTAATGCCTGCAAGCGCCGGAGCGCCGTCCGTGAGAGCGTTTTCACCGGTGGCACGATGAGCATGCAGTATGCTTGGGTGTTCGAACGTCCGACGCGGCCGCGTAATTGGTACAATTCCGCAAGCCCGAAATTATCAGCATTATGAATAAAAATCGTATTCGCATTCGGAATATCGAGCCCTGACTCGACGATTTTGGTGCAGAGCAACACATCGTATTTACGCTCAAGAAATTTTTCCATAACGTCTTCAAGCTTATCGGTTTCCATCTGTCCATGGGCGATCCCGCACCGCAGCGACGGCACAAGTTGCACGAGTTGTTCGTGTAATTTCGTAAGGGTTGAAATTTTATCACTCACAAAATAAATCTGCCCGCCGCGCTCGAGTTCTCGGAGTAAATGTTCAAGAATTTTCCCATCACTCCACTCTGCAATCGTCGTGCTGATCGGCAAACGGTTCCGCGGCGGCGTTTCGATAACACTCAAGTCACGTGCGCCCATGAGCGAGAAATTCAGCGTGCGCGGGATGGGAGTAGCCGTGAGCGTAAGCGTATCAACCGTCACCCGCATCGACCGTAATTTCTCCTTTGCTGTCACACCGAATTTCTGTTCTTCGTCGATAATTAACAAACCTAAATTCTTAAAATGTAAATCTTTACTGAGTATCCGATGCGTTCCTATCAGAATGTCAACGCCGCCGGTTTTCACTTTCTGGAGCACTTCTTTTTGTTCGGCTGTCGTACGAAAGCGTGAGAGCACATCCACATTCACCGGATAGCGGTGCAGGCGGTCGGTAAAGGTCAGAAAATGCTGCTGTGCGAGAATAGTCGTCGGCACCAGCACGGAGACTTGCTTGCCGTTTTGCGCGGCTTTGAAGGCAGCGCGTAAGGCGACTTCCGTCTTGCCGAATCCTACATCACCGCAGACGAGGCGGTCCATCGGCGTCTGCGACTCCATATCGACTTTCACCTCGGCCGTTGCTTTTGCTTGATCGGGTGTATCTTCGTAGATAAACGATGCTTCGAATTCTTTCTGCCAATTGGTGTCAGCCGGAAATGCATAGCCGGGCTGCGCTTTCCGTTCGGCATAGAGGCGGATTAATTCCCGGGCGATGTCTTTGAGCTTTTTCTTGGACCGTGCTTTTTTACGTTCCCACTCGGCCGAACCGAGCTTGCTGAGTTTCGGAGCAGCTTCTTCGTTACCCGAATATTTTTGAATTTTATGTATATGATTTAAATGCACATAGAGCACATCGCCGCCTTCATATATCACTCGCGCGCAGTCCTGCTTGCTGCCGGCGATGGTAATCGTCTCAAGTCCGTCGAATTTCCCGACACCTTTATCGACATGCACCACATAATCACCGCGCCGAAGCTGCGCGAGCTCTCGGAGCGTAATACCCGTAAATTGCTTACCCTTTTTATTAGTCTGAAAATGCCGCCGCTCGAATAATTGATGTTCGGTAAAGAACGCCAGCTTCTCATCCGGCAGAATAAACCCCTTGGCAAGCGTTTTATCAACCCATGAAATGGACCGGAGTGTCTGCGACGGCGAGGCGATCGGGAGTTCGTTTTCTTCGTCGTCAATCTCCATCGCGTTTGTGACTAAGTCGTGGAGACGCTTGGAGTTCACACTGCCTTCCGCCGAAAGAAATATCCGCGATTTATTCGTTGCAATCATCCGTAGTTCCAGACACAACCGTTGTACCGATGCCGAAAGCGCGGGCTGATACGCAGACTTGACGGGTACATCGGCATCACCAAGTCCATTCATGGAGAGAATTGTCCAGCCCGAAAATTTTGCTTCCCAGTCCATGATTCCAAGCTTTTCAAATTTCGCGGCGCACTGTTCGGGAGAATCAACGACAAGGAGCGACCCTTCCGGAAAATAGTCCAGCACCGACGACTCAAACGGCGTATCGCCATGCTGAAACAAATCAGCGATAAAGTCCAGGGAGAGATGTTCGCGGATACTCCGCTGCGACAGCGGGTCGAATTCTCTGATTGAATCAATGACATCACCCCAGAATTCCACACGAATTGGCGCAG